>JBKPDN010000199.1:0-4483 GCA_046727875.1 Actinomycetota bacterium
TTCACACCGCTCTCGCAGCGGTTGCCCGTTCACGAGCTCCATTCGATCGTGGACGAGTTCGAGGGATCGGCATACGACATCGTGACGTCGAACCGCGGGCGCGTCGTGAAGCTGATCGGTGACGAAGTGATGTTCGTCGCGCTGGAAGCCCAGGACGCGTGCGAGATCGCGCTCGCGCTCGTGGACCGCTTTGCGGAAGCCGATTCGAATGTGACCCCGCGGGGAGGGCTCGCGCTGGGGGAGATCCTGACTCGAGGCGGCGATTACTACGGGCCGGTCGTGAACCTCGCGTCCAGGATCGCGGACCTGGCCGTCCCCAACGAGATCCTGGTGGCCCCCGAGTTGCGCGAGCGGGCCGAGAAGGCGCTCGCGCCGTTGACGTTCGACGCCGCCGGCCGCCGAATGCTCAAAGGCTTCGACGAGCCGGTCGAGCTCTTCGCCCTCCGCCGCGCGTGAACGCGCGGTGATCGGACGGCGCTCGAAGTTTACGACGCGCGGCGGGCGTCGCGGCTGACGGGTGAGACGGACGGGCGCCGTGCCCTCCGCAGGCGAGCGTTCTCCGCCTCGCGCCGTACGTTCTCCGCGTGTTGTACGCGAAGCTTGCGGTAGGACGTCACGAGGAAACCGCACACGGCGACGACGAAGACGACGGCCGCCAGCGTGTAGAGCGGTCCTGCAGTTTGCCCGGCAACGGCGGCAAGCAGAACGATGAACAGCGGTCCGATGAACGAGGCCGCGGCGAACGCGACCGGAGGCTCACGTAGCTCTTTCGGAAGTGTTCCGAGTCGCTCGTCGAGTTGTTTGCGGACTTTCATCGCCTTGCCTCTCATGCTCGACCTCCGGCCTACCCACTGGTCGAGCACGTCAATCACAGACTCTACCGGCCGATTGCACGGCTGTATGCGCGGCCCGTCGATATGACGACGGCGTCAGATACATTGAGCGCGGCGGCGGCGGCTTTGCGACTCTCGCCGCAGGAGCCGGAGCTTGCGACGGCGACCAGGGAGGACTGATGGGGGTGCCCGACTGGGGGTACGCGACCGAGCTCGACGACGTCTCCGGCCGCGCGGCCATCGCCGGCGTGGGCGAGAGCGCGTACACCAAGGCGTCGGGGCGCACGGCCCGTGAGATCGGGGCCGAAGCGGCCGAGCGGGCCATCGCCGACGCCGGCCTCGACCCCTCGGACATCGACGGCCTGACCTGGAACCGCGCCTTCGCGGATTTCGACGCCGCTGCGTTCCACGAGCACTTCGGCACGAGCCACGAGCTCTGGACGTCGCAGTGGGGCGGGGGCATGACGTGGGCGGGCACGGCGCCGCACCTCGCGGCGAAGGCCATCGAAGCGGGCAAGGCCACGCACGTGCTCAACGTGTTCGCGGTTGCATGGGCGACCCAGCGCGGCTCCATGACCGGAGGCCCGGGGGAGACGCACGCGGCGCAGCCGCTGAAGCAGAACCTCGAGGTCCCGTTCGGCTTCTTCCCACAGCCGGTGTACTTCGCCACGATCATGCGTCGTCACATGCTCGAGTTCGGCACGACCGAGGCGCAGTTCGGCGCCATCGCGGTGGCGAGCCGCCGGCACGCCAACCTGCATCCCGACGCGGTCATGCACGACAAGAAGATGACGCTCGACGACTACCTCGCGTCGCCCGTGCTCGCCGACCCGCTCCGCATGTTCGACTCCTGTTTGATCTCCGACGGCGGCGCCGCGTTCATCACGACGTCGACCGAGCGGGCCCGCGATCTCCGCCAGCCGCCCGCCGTCGTCGCGGGGGTGGGCGAGGGGACGGCGGCGTCCGGCGGGCACTGGAGCGAGCAGCCCGACTTCACGTCCACGCCGCAGGTGTTCGCGGCGCCGCCGGCGTTCAAGATGGCCGGCATCGAGCCTGCGGACGTCGACGTGCTGACCGTCTACGACCCGTTCACGGTCGTGTCGATGATGCAGATCGAGGACATGGGCTTCTGCCCGAAGGGCCAGGCAGGCGCGCTGGCGCAGGACGGCGGGCTGCTCTACGACAGCGGTCGGCTCGCGTTCAACACCCACGGCGGGCTGCTCAGCCACGCCTATGTTCTCGGCATCGCCCACGTCGTCGAGGTCGTCAAGCAGCTGCGCGGGACCGCGCCGGCGCAGGTGCCCGGCTGCGAGGTCGGCGTGTACGGGGGGTACACGGGCGGCAACGCGTCGACCCTGATCCTGCGGACGGACCGGTGAGCGCGCGATGGCGCTGAAGCGAACCGACTTCCCGCTGCCCGACCTGTCCGACGAGCGCACGGCCGAGTACTTCGCCGGAGCGGCGCGGGGCGAGCTCGTCGTCCCGCGCTGCGACGCGTGCGACCGCCTCGTCTGGTACCCGGAGACGGAATGCCCGAGCTGCGGTGGTGGGTCGCTCACGTGGACCCCCATGAGCGGCCGGGGCCGCGTGTTCACCTGGACGGTCGTGCGGCGGGCGTTCCTCCCCGCGTTCGAGCAGATGGTCCCGTTCGTGACCGGCCTCGTCTCGCTCGACGAGGACCCGTCCGTCCGGATCGTGAGCTACATCGTCGACTGCGATCCCGAGGCGCTCGCGGCCGACATGCCCGTCGAAGCCGTCTTCCGGCCCCTCCGCTTCCCGACTGTCCCCGACAAGAGCGTGACCGTCCCGATGTTCGTGCCCGCGTCGGGATAGGAGGGTCGGGTGATCTACGAAGGCCTGCGCGTCGTCGACACGTCGAGGGGCATCGCCGGCGGGTACTGCTCGAAGTTGCTCACCGATCTCGGCGCCGACGTGGTCAAGCTCGAGTCGTCCGACGGCGACCCCTTGCGCACGTACTCGTCCACGGGATCGGTCGGCAAGGACGGCGATCCCGACGGTGTGCTCTTCCGCTACCTGCACACGTCGCAGCGCAGCGTCGTCGTCGAGGACCAGCCCGTGCTGCGGGCGTGGGTCGAGTCCGCCGACATCGTGATCGAGACCTTCACTCCCGGCCTGGCCGAGGAGCTCGGCATCGTGGGCGTCGCGCCGGTCACGGTGTCCATCTCGTCGTTCGGTCGGGGTGGTCCCGACTCGGAACTGTCGCTCCCCGAAGAGGTGCTCCAGGCCCGGTCGGGCTCGCTGTCGAACCACGGGCACATGCACCGGCCGCCGCTGACGGTCGGGGGTGAGCTCGGGGAGTACGTGACGGGCGCGTTCGCCGCGCTCGGCGCGCTGACCGCGTGGTGGCGGGCCAGCCGCACGGGCGAGCGCGAGCACGTCGACGTGTCGATGCTGGAAGCGATGCAATACACGCTCGTCACGGTGCCGACCCTCATGGCCCGGGTCCCGGGCGGCCGAAAGGGCACCTTCCGCTGGGTGATGCTCCCCGGCAACGAGCCCACCGGCGACGGGGAGTACGTCGGGATCACGACGGTGACGAAGCAGCAGTGGCTGTCGCTCCTGCACGTCATCGGGCGCGACGACCTCGTCGGCGACGAGCAGCTCGCGACGATGCTCGGACGGTTCCAGCGCGCGCAAGAGGTCAACGACACGATCCGCGCCTGGACGATGCAGCACACCGCGGACGAGGTGGTCGAACTGTGCGCGGAGGGTCGCGTCCCTGCGGCGGTCGTCGGCAACGGCGAGCTGGTGCCCACGTTCGCGCAGCTCGCGGAGCGCCACGCGTTCGTCGAGCAGCCCGCGTCCGGGTTCACGCGGCCGCGGGCGCCGTTCCGGTTCTCGGCCGTGCCCGACCGCATGATGACGCCGGCCCCGCGCCTCGGCGAGCACGACGGCGAACCCGTCCCGGCGCCGCGCCCGGTGAACGGGACGCCCGGCGCGGTCGGCTCCCGCCCGTTCGCCGGCGTCCGGGTACTCGACTTCACCGCCTTCTGGTCGGGCCCGGCGGCGACGGCGTGGTTCAGCGCGACGGGTGCCGACGTGATCAAGGTCGAATCCGTGCAGCGACCCGACGGCATCCGCTTCTCGGCCGCGGTGCGCCCCAAGGACAACCCGCAGTACTACGAGATGTCGGGTCTGTTCGGGGCCACGAACCTCGGGAAGCGTGGCATCACCCTCGATCTCGGTCAGCCCGAGGGCCTCGCGCTCGTCCGCCGCCTGATCGAGCGGTCCGACGTCGTGTGCGAGAACTTCACCCCCCGGGTGATGGACTCGTTCGGCCTCGACTACGAGGCCATGCGCGCCATCCGCTCCGACGTGATCGTGCTGCGCCTGCCCGCATTCGGGCTCAGCGGTCCGTGGCGAGACCGTCCCGGGTTCGCGCAGACGATGGAGCAGATCACCGGCATGGCCTGGCGCACCGGCTACGAGGGGGGTCCGCCGATCATCCCCGGCGGGTTCGTCGACCCGGCGGTCGGCGTGCACGCCGGCACCGCGCTCGTCGCCGCCCTCGAGCACCGCGACCGCACGGGTGAGGGTCAGCTCGTCGAGATGCCCATGATCGAGGTGGCGGCGGCGATGACCGCGGAGCAGGTGGCCGAGTACTCGGCGTACGGCGAGCTGCTCGGGCG
>JBKPDN010000200.1:0-6237 GCA_046727875.1 Actinomycetota bacterium
CTCGGTGGCGTGGGACCCACGACGCGCGCCATGCTTCTCCGGAACACGGTGGAGGCCGCGGAGCGGCGAGCCCGCTGAGCGGGGCGAGGCGAGGGATCACGACGTGAGCGCGCAGTTCGATTCACCCGCGCCCGCGCCCGCGGCGTGCCCGCTGTGCGGGGCACAGGTCGCGGCCGACGCGATGCGGTGCGGTGAGTGCGGCTACCACCTCGCCGGCGTCGCCGGACGGCCGGCGCCGTTCTCCCGCAAGGCGCTGTGGTGGTCGGCGGCCGGGCTCCTGGCGGTCTACCTGCTGACGCTCTTGGTGGTCGCGCTCGCCCGCTGACGTACGATCCTCGCGGCGACCAAGGAGAATCAGTGCCCGACAAGATCACCCTCGTCGACGGCGTCCTCCGCGTTCCCGACGAGCCGATCATCCCGTTCATCGAGGGTGACGGCACCGGCGTCGACATCTGGCCCGCCTCCAAGCTCGTCTTCGACGCCGCCGCGTCCAAGCACGGCAAGACGATCTCCTGGAAGGAGGTGCTCGCCGGGCAGAAGGCGTTCGACGCCACCGGCGAGTGGCTGCCGGAGGAGACCGTCCAGGCGTTCCTCGATCACCTCATCGGCATCAAAGGCCCGCTCACCACGCCCGTCGGTGGCGGCATCCGGAGCCTCAACGTCGCACTGCGCCAGATCATGGACCTCTACGTGTGCCTGCGGCCGGTCCGCTGGTTCACGGGCGTCCCGTCTCCGGTGAAGCACCCCGAGAAGGTCGACATGGTGATCTTCCGGGAGAACACCGAGGACGTCTACGCCGGCAACGAGCTCCAGGAGGGAACGCCGGAGGTCAAGCGCCTCATCGACTTTCTGCACGACGAATACGGCTGGGAGATCCGGCCCGACTCCGGCATCGGCATCAAGCCCGTGTCCGAGACGGGATCGAAGCGCCTCGTGCGCGCCGCCATCGAGTACGCGGTGAAGCGCAAGCGCAGCTCGGTAACGCTCGTGCACAAGGGCAACATCCAGAAGTTCACCGAGGGCGCGTTCCGCAACTGGGGCTATGAGCTGGTGCGCGAGGAGTTCTCGGACGTAGCCGTCGGGTGGGACGACTGCGGGGGCAATCCTGGTGACAAGATCCTCGTGAAGGACAACATCGCCGACATCACGTTGCAGCAGATCCTCACCCGACCCGACGACTTCGACGTGATCGCCACTACGAACCTCAACGGCGACTACCTCTCCGACGCGCTCGCGGCGCAGGTCGGCGGCATCGGCATCGCGCCCGGCGGCAACATCAACTACGTCACCGGGCACGGCGTGTTCGAGGCGACGCACGGCACCGCTCCAAAGTACGCGGGGCAGGACAAGGTCAACCCGGGATCGGTGATCCTGTCGGGTGTGATGATGTTCGAGCACCTCGGCTGGCAGGACGCCGCCGACGACATCGTGCACGCCCTCGAGGCCACGATCGCCGACAAGATCGTCACCTACGACTTCGCCCGGCTCATGGAGGGCGCCACCGAGGTCAAGACCTCGGAGTTCGCGGCCGCAATCTGCGACCGCCTGTAGGCACGAACTCCCGGTGTGATCCTCGCCGAGCTCAACATCCGGCACACACGGCGGCACCAGCCGACCCGGAGGGTCGCGCTCGGCGACCATTACCTCCCGACGAGCGGTCCCGCGTACGGCGCGGTGCTGCTCGGCGCGCTCGTTGCAGAGAACCTCGGCGGGCTCGACGACGAGCAACGCGACCTCCTGCCGCGCCTCCTCGCCGACGCCGAAGACGGGTTGAGCGTGCCGCGCATCGCGTTGCGCCACCGCCTGCAGACCGACACGCACGGCCTCGACCGGTCCCGCCATCGCATCGTGGCCGACGGGGGGCCGCTCGTCCTCGAGCTCGACACGCACGGGTGGCCGACGCCACAGGTGCTCGGCGCGGTCATGGCGGCGGCGCAGCTGCCGGCGTCGGCCCGGCGCCCGGCCTTCCGGGCGATCGCGAACGCGGTCGCCCGCCCCGCGATGCCGCCCGAGGGCCTGATGGTGCGGCGGCTGCTCGAAGGCGTCCCCGGCATGCGGCCGTACGCGCCCGGCGCCGCCGCCCGCCCGAACGGCGGGACCGACGGTGACGGGGAGGTCGAGGCGTGGCGCGGCGTGCCCGCCGAGCGGCGCTGGGCCATGGAGGTCCTCGGCGTTCGGGCCGGCGCCCGTGTCGACCGCGAGGACGTGCAGCGCCGGTTCCGGCGCCTGCTGCGCCTCGCCCACCCCGACCACGGCGCCGCCGACATCGGGGCGGCCGAGCGGATCGCCGAGCTCTCCGAGGCGAGGGAGCTCTTGCTCGCGGTGCTGGACCACTCGCAGTAGGTTTCGACCGCGGCGGCCTGCGACGGCGCCACCGAGGGCGACCAGAGGAGTACTCGTGGCCCAGCCTCCCGTTCACGTCACCGTCACCGGCGCCGCCGGCCAGATCGGCTACGCGCTCGTCCACCGGATCGCCCACGGCGACCTGCTGGGGCACGACCAGCCGATCGTCCTGCGGCTCCTCGAGATCGAGCCGGCGTTGCCCGCCCTCGAGGGCGTCGTGATGGAGCTCGACGACGGCGCCCATCCCCTCCTCGAAGGCATCGAGGCGACCGCCAGCCTCAAGACCGCGTTCGACGGCGCGTCGTGGTGCCTGCTCGTCGGCTCGGTGCCGCGCACGGCCGGTATGGAGCGGCGCGAGCTGCTCACGGTGAACGGCGGCATCTTCAAGCCGCAGGGTCATGCAATCAACGACCATGCCGCCGCCGACGTGCGCGTGCTCGTGGTCGGCAACCCGTGCAACACGAACTGCCTCATCGCGCGGTCGAACGCGCCTGACGTGCCCCCCAACCGGTGGTTCGCGATGACGCGCCTCGACGAGAACCGGGCCAAGAGCCAGCTGGCCAAGAAGGCCGGCGTCGTCGCGCGCGAGGTCACGAACGTGGCCATCTGGGGGAACCACTCGACGACGCAGTTCCCCGACTTCGTCCATGCCCGCATCGGTGGGAAGCCCGCGTCGGATGTGATCGGCGATCTCGACTGGCTGCGCGGTCCGTTCCTCGAGATCGTGCAGAAGCGCGGCGCGGCCGTGATCGAGAAGCGGGGCGCGTCGTCGGCGGCGTCGGCCGCGCACGCCGCGCTCGACTCGGTGCAGAGCGTGGTGACCCCGACCGCAGCCGGCGACTGGCACTCGCTCGCGGTCGCGAGCCAAGGGGAGTACGGGATCCCCGAGGGGCTCCAGTTCGGGTACCCGGTCCGCAGCGACGGCACGGCGTGGTCGATCGTCGACGGCCTCGAGCACGACGAATGGGCCCGCGGGAAGATCAAGATCACGACGGACGAGCTGCTCGAGGAACGCGACGAGGTGAAGGAGCTGCTCCCGGCGTGACCGCGAGCTGGTGGCGGCAGGAGTCTCCGATCGGCACGCTGACCGTGCTGGCATCCGATCGCGGCGTGCAGCAGATCGAGCTGGGGCCGGCCGCGTTCGACGTCGAAGCCGTCGAGGCCTGCGACGATGAGGTCGCCACCGAGCTCGACGAGTACTTCACCGGCCGCCGGCGGCGGTTCACGATGCCGGTCGACCTGGCCGGGATCGACGCCGCGTTCCCCCGAGCCGTGTACGAGACGCTGCAGCGGGAGGTCAGCTGGGGCGAGACCGTCTCCTACGGCGAGCTCGCCGAGATGGCCGGGCGCCCGAGGGCGGCGCGTGCCGTCGGCAACGCCATGAGCCGCAACCCGGTCCCGATCGTCGTGCCCTGTCACCGTGTCGTCGCCGCGGGCGGCCGCATCGGCGGGTACGGCCCGTCGGGCGTGCCGACGAAGCGGTTCCTGCTCGCGCTCGAAGGTGTCGAGCTCCCGCGATGAGCCAGAGCGAAGGGCGGCGCGAGCGCACGCTCGAGCTCGACCGGCTCGTGAACTTCAGCGACGCCGTGTTCGCGATCGCGGCGACGGTGCTCGTGCTCAGCATCAACTTTCCGCTGAACCTCAAGCCGCCCGACCTCGACCGGAAGCTGTGGCGGGAGTTCGGCGATGTGCTGCCGCAGGTCCTTGCCTACGCGCTGAGCTTCTTCATCATCGCCCGGAACTGGCTGGCCCACCACCGGGTGTTCAAGATGATCCGCCGGATCGATGCCCGGTTCATCTCGATCAACCTCGTGTTGCTGGGCCTGATCGCGCTGCTCCCGTTTCCAACCGAGGTGTTCGGTGACTATCCGTCGTCCCGGCCGGCTCTGATCGTCTACGCCGCCAGCATCGCGTCATGCGGCCTCGCGTCGGCCGCCCTGTGGTTCTACGCATCGAAGGACAACCGCCTGATCGACCCGTCCACCCCGCACGAATGGATCGTGCACTCACATCTCCGCGCGCTGAGCATCCCGGCGGTGTTCTTGACCTCGATCCCGGTCTCGTTCGTCGCCGTGGGCGCGGCTCAGGTGTGGTGGGCGCTCCTGATCCCGATGCGGTTCTACTTCACGCGCCGCTACGGCAAAATCACAGACATCTGGTGACGGGCCCCTGATCCCAGGGGTGCCTGGCTCCATGAGCTCAGGACAGGTGCCGCAGCGCGACGAGGAACGACGTCCAGCGGGCGTCGATCTGGGCCTCGTACTTGTCGTACAGCGCCTTGGCGTGGGTGGAGCCGCCGGAGAAGCTCGCCCGTCTCGGCGACGAGGCCGGCGTCGTGGGCTCGCCGCGCGGTGCTCTGCCTAGGTCGAGGGCTTCTCCGCCGGCTTCTCGGCTTCGGCCGGCTGGGGGGCAGGCTTCTCGGGCTCCGGGCTCGACAGGCCGAGCTCCGACCGCAGCTCGGACAGTCGCGCCTGGGCCTCGGCGCTCGCCTGGGCTTGCTCGACCTCGAGCATCTTGGTGTCGACGTTGGTCGACGTGAGATCGGACATGCCCTGCGCCTTCGCGAGGCGGCGTTCGATCTTGTCGCGGACCTGCTCGAACGTGGGGACGTCTTCGCCGACCGTCGCCGACAGCGTGTTCATGGCCGTGTTCATCTGCTCCTGCATCTTCGCCTGGTCGAGCTGCGACAGGAGCTTCTGGCGCTCGGTCAACTTCTTCTGCAGCGCCGCCGAGTTCTGCGCCACCGCTTGCTTGGCCTGCTCGGCGGCTTGCGTCGTCTGCTGGAGCTGGTTCTTGAGGTCCGCGACCTGCTTTTCGAGGCCGATGATCTTGTCGGCGAATGCCTCGGCCGCCTGCGTGTAACTCGCGACCTTGTCGGCCTTGCCGTCTTTGCTCGCTTCGTCGGCGAGGAGCAGCGCCTGGCGCGCCGACGCGTTCGACTTCTCGTAGTCCTCGACCGCGCGCTCGAGGCGCATCTGGGTCTGCTTCTGGTTGGCGATGACGTTCGCGGCCTGCTCGGTGAGACGGCGGTGCTGCTGTTGCGCTTCCTCGATCGCCTGCTCGAGCTGGACCTTCGGGTCAGCCGATTCCTCGAGCTTGCCCGAGAGCTTCGCGCCCAGGTACTTCCACCAGCGCCGGATCGCTTTCCACATCTTCCTGCTCCTTGCCCCCTTCAGAGGGGATTGACGGCGATCCTACGCCGCGCCCGTGGCGGTCGCCCCCCGGCTCGCCTGCCCCGCCTCGTCGAGCGCGCCTCGGAGCGACTCCATCTCTCCCACGAGCTGGTCGACGTCGCCGCCCAGACCCGACAGCGCGGTGGCGTCCTCGGCCGACAGCGCCAGCTCCACCGCCCGCGCCACCGCCTCGTCGAGGCGGGCGTTGAGGAGCTCGAGGCGCGACCGGGCGTCCTCGGCGACCTTGCTCAGCCGCTGCGCCGACTGCACTTGGGCCTGCAGCGCCTCGAGCTTCTCGAGCGCCTGTTCGTCCATGCCGCACTTCTTGAGCTCGTCGGCGAGCGCGGGGTGGTCGTGGATGCTCTCGCCCTGCTGCACGCGCTCGCGTAGCTCGGCCGGGACGCGGTAGTTGTCGAGCCCATGCATGAGGTCCGACCACGCGACGCCTGTCTGGAGGCCGGCCAGCCCGGTGTCGAGGGCAGCGCCGCGGCGACCGATCCGGTAGCACTCGCGCACGCCCGCATCGAGGCGGGCGCCGATCTCACCCAGCCGGTCGTGCAGCGGTCCCGGCTCGGCGGTCGCGACGGCGCGTGCGTATCTGCGCTCGGCCTCCATCGCGTCCTTTACGTACGCGCGCCAGGGCTGGCCGAGGCCCGCGAGGTCGATGCGCTCGGGCTTTGGCTTGCGCGGTAAACCGAACGCGACCCGCACCCCGTACGCG
>JBKPDN010000201.1:0-1714 GCA_046727875.1 Actinomycetota bacterium
GGTCGTGTTCGCCCTCGCCGAGGTGTTCACACCCGTCCTCTTCTACATGGGGTCGTTCGCCATCGGTGCCGCCGCGGCGGCGGTGGCGGCATTCGCGGGCGGTGGGGCCGTCATCCAGTGGGTGCTGTTCGTCGGGGTGACAGCCGTCAGCCTCGCCGCGCTCGTTCCCCTCGGCCGCCGGCTCGAAGGGCGGGACGAAGTGCACCCCGTCGGCGCCAATCGGTGGGAAGGGCGGACGGCCACCGTCGTGACCGAGATCCCGCCCGGTAAGCACGAGACCGGCATGGTGCGGCTCGACCGGGAGACCTGGCGCGCCGAGACCACCAACGGCATGGGGGTCGCCGCCGGCGCCACCGTCCTTGTCACGCACGTGACCGGCACGCGAGTCGTCGTCAGCCCGTGGCGCATCGACGTTGCGCCGCGGGGAGTCACGCCCGGCCGCACCGAGCCGGGCTCGCCGCCAGCGCCCGGCTGACGGTCGTCGCCGAAGGAGCTGTCCGATGGCAGCAATCATCGTCCTGGCCGTGGTGGCCTTCCTCCTGTTCGTGCTCGCGTTCAGCTGCATCAAGATCGTGCGCCCGTTCCAGCGCGGCGTCGTCGAGCGGTTGGGCCGGTACAAGGGGACCGTCGACCCGGGGCTGCGGATCATCGTCCCGTTCGTCGACCGCGTGCACCTCGTGGACATGCGCGAGCAGGTCGTCGAGGTGCCGGCGCAGGAGGTGATCACGTCGGACAACGTCGTGGTCAGCGTGTACGCGGTCATCTACCACGAGGCGACCGACGCCAAGCGACTCAAGTACAACGTCGCCAACTTCGAGCTCGCGGTGACGAAGCTCGCGCAGACGAACTTGCGCAACCTCATCGGCGACCTCCAACTCGACGACGCCCTCACCTCGAGCGCCAAGATCAACACGCACCTGCGCGACATCCTCGACGACTCCACCGACAAGTGGGGCGTGCGCGTCGTGCGCGTGGAGATCCAACGGATCGACCCGCCGCCCGACGTCGTGCAGTCGATGCACCACCAGATGCAAGCGGAGCGCACGCGCCGCGCCGTCGTCACCGAGGCGCTGGGTGTGCGCGAGGCCGCTATCACCAGGGCCGAGGGCGACAAGCAGGCCGCCATCCTCGAGGCGCAGGGGCAGTCCGAGGCCATCCAGCGGCTGGCCGACGCCGAGAAGTACCGCGAGGCCGCGGTGGCCGAAGGCGAGGCGTCGGCAACCCGCGCGGTGTTCTCGGCCATCCACGAGGGCAACCCGACCCCCGACCTGCTCGCGCTGAAGTACCTCGAGGCGCTGCGGGTGGTGGCCAACGGGCAGGCCACGAAGATCTTCCTGCCCACCGAGATGAGCGGCCTGTTCGGCGCCGTCGGCGGACTGGCCGAAATGCTGCGCGAGCCGTCGAGCGATGGGGAAAAGAGCCCCGACACCGAGCCCGCCGAGCCGGGTTGATTTGACGCCCTCGCAAGCTCGGGTTTTGCGGCGACGGTCGGCAAAGCCGCCGCCGCCGCGGGCAGCTAGGGCGCGGGGTTACGACCGGCGCTCGGCGACCTCGCGCCACAGGTCGCGCGCGGCGTCGACGACCTCGCGGCCGGGACCGCCCGAGGTCGGTTCCTCGACGGCCGCGACCGTCTCGCCGACGAGCGCGGTCGCCGTCGAAGCGGTGCCGTCGCGCACTGCGTCCAGGTCGTAGCCGCCTTCGAGGAAGACAATCA
>JBKPDN010000202.1:0-16639 GCA_046727875.1 Actinomycetota bacterium
GCGCCCTGCCCGGTGGTTCGCTCGCATTGGTCCGGGATCGTAGGCGAGCGTCCGGTTAGCCTGCCGCGCCGTGCCATCGGTGCGGCCCTTCATCGGCTGGGGACACGGCGCGCTGCTGTTCGTGACGTTCGCTGTCGTCGGCGTGGGCTTCAACGTCGTGCTCGATATGGTCATGCGGCGTTTCATGACGCCCGAAGTCCGCGGGCACGCCGGCCGCACGGCGGCGGTGACCGTCCAGGTGCTCGCGACGATCTATGCCGTGCTCGTCGCGTTCGTCATTGTCACCGAGTACAGCCAGCTGCAGTCGTCCAACAACCAGGTCGCGGCCAAGGCGGCTGACCTGACCGCCATGACCGAGAACAGCAGCGTGTTCCCGAGCACGCAGGCTGAGCGGCTCCGTGCCGCGATCAATGGGTACGCGCGTGCCATGGTCGACCATGGCTTCCCGGAGCTGGCCCGCACCGGTCAGCCGGAAAGAATCACGGACGAGAAGCTCCGGGGCATGTTTCGTGCCCTGCAGTCGATCCACCCGAGCACGCCTGACGAGAGCGCGGCGTACTCGCAGACGCTCGAACGGCTTGACGGCGTGGCGGAGACCAAGGCCCGGATCGTGAACGCGGCGGGCGAGACGGTCCCTTGGCCACTGGTCGTGCTGCTGGCGATCATGGGCATCGCGGTGGTGACCGTGAGCAGCGTGCTCGATACGGGCCACCGCAAATCGCACCTGTTGATCACGTCGGCGCTCGCACTGCTCGTGTCCCTGACGCTGGCGCTGGTGGTGAGCTTGAACTACCCGTTCGACGGGATCCTGCCGATCAGCGACACGCCGATCCGCCACTTCCTCGAGTTCCGAGCCGCGCGGTAGCGCGCCGCTTTTAGTGGCGCCCCCGCCGCAGGGCGTCGACGAGCTGCGCCTTGTTCATCTTCGACCGCCCTGGTATGCCGCGGCGTTGCGCCTCGATCTGCAGCTCGCTCACCGGGCGTTGCTCGTACGGTCGGCTCGACCGGACACTGGCGTCGAGCGGGGCCGTCGGCTCTCGATCGTCGAACCCCATCTCGGTGTTGGCACGCATTGCCGCCCGCCGGAAGCGCCGGAACGTCACTCGAGCGGCCAGGAAGTTGGCCACGCCGGCGAGCGCGATCACGACGACCACGAAGAAGGTGATCGCGACCAAGCCGACGAGGAAGACGATTACCCAGTCGCCGACGTTGGAGGCCGTGAACTTGGAGAAGCCGACCTGGCGCATGAGGTTCTCGACCGCCGCCGTCATCGCGCCGGCCAGCAGCCACGGGAGGAACGCCAACAAGAAGGCGATCAGAAAGATCCCGACCAGCACGGCGGCGCTGACTTGCGCCACCGACCGGAGGTCGAATGCGCTTCGCGGCCCGATCACCGACGATGCGACGAGCTCCTGCTGGACCCGGTCCATCGCTTGCTTGCTGCGCGGAGGTTCTTGTCGTTCGATCACCACGATGACCTGCCCTGTCGACTCGACACGAGCCTACGTGACGTCAGGCGACGTGGCGGTCATGCACCCGCGAGCAGCTCCGCGATCTGTACCGCGTTGAGGGCGGCGCCCTTGCGCAGGTTGTCGCCTGCGACCCAGAGATTCAGGCTCCCCGGCTCGGACGGGTCCTCGCGCACGCGACCGACGAGCACGGGGTCGACGCCGGCCGACTCGAGCGGCGTCGGGTGCCCGTCGCCGCCGTCGACCAACCGCACGCCGGGTGCGTCCGTCAGCAGCTCGACCGCCTCGGCCTTTGTCACCGGCCGCGCGAACCGGAGGTTGGCGGACACCGCGTGACCGACGTACACGGGCACCCGCACGCAGGTGACGGTCGCGAGCAGGTCGGCGGCGTGGAGGATCTTGCGGCTCTCGTAGAGCATCTTCCACTCCTCCGAGGTGTAGCCCTGCTCACCGAGCGAGCCCGCCCGCGGGATCACGTTGCCGGCGATGGGCCGGTCCCAGACCTCGCCGGGCGTGATCGCGCCGTCGATCGCGCCGGCGCGCTGCAGGACGTCGGAGCGGCCGTCACCCTTGGTCCACTGTTCGTCCAGCTCACGCAGCCCCGACTGCCCCGCGCCCGACACCGACTGGTACGTCGAGACCACCATGCGCTCGAGCCCGGCGGCCCGATGGAGGGGCGCGATCGCGGTCAGCGGTACAGCCGTCGTGCAGTTCGGGCACGAGGCGATGCCCTTCGGCATGTCGCGGAGGTCGTCGGGATTGATCTCGGTCACGACGAGCGGCACGTCGGGGTCCATGCGGAAGGCGGCGGAGTTGTCGACGACCTTGGCGCCCGCGGCCGCCGCGACGGGCGCCCATTCGGCGGCGATCGGATCGTCGACGTCGACGATCACGAGGTCGAGCCCGTCGAATCCACCGGAGCCCAGGGTCTGGCAGGTGACTTCACCACCCGCGTACGCGAGCTTGCGGCCCTCCGATCGCGGCGACGCGTACACGCGGAGCTCGTCGACGGGGAAGGCGCGCTCCTCGAGCACGCGCAACATCTCGCGGCCCACGACGCCGGTCGCGCCGACGACGCCGACCCTCACGCCGGCTCCCGGCCGAGCTCGAACGCCGTGTGCAACGCGCGGACTGCCCGCTCGACGTCGTGCTCCTGCACCGCGCACGACACCCGGATCGACGACGTGGAGATCATCTCGATGTTCACGTCCTCCCGGGCGAGGGTCTCGAACATCTTCGCCGCCACACCCGGGTTCGATCGCATCCCCGCCCCGACCAGCGACACGCGCCCGATGCCGGGGTCGTGGCTTACCCCGCTGGCGTCGGTCTCCTTCACGACCTTCTCCATGACGGACAGCGCGCGCGTCAACTCGTCGCTCGGGACGGTGAACGAGATGTCGGTGTGACCCGCGGTCGACACGTTCTGGACGATCATGTCGACGTTGACGTCCTCGTCGGCGAGCGCGCGGAACACGGTGGCCGCGATGCCAGGGCGGTCGGGGACCTGCTCGATCGTCACCTTGGCCTCCGACGTGTCGTGCGTGACGCCGGAGATGATCGCCTGTTCCATCGTGGGATCTTCCTCTCGCACCCACGTTCCCGGCTCCCAGCTGAAGCTGGAGCGGACGTGGACGGGCACTCCATAGTTGCGCGCGAACTCGACCGAGCGCAGCGCGAGCACCCCGGTGCCGGTGGCGGCCATCTCGAGCGCCTCGTCGAAGGAGAGCCGGGGCAGGCGCCGGGCGTCGGGCACGACCCGGGGATCGGCGCTGTAGACGCCGGCGACGTCGGTGTAGATCTCGCACGCCTCGGCGCCGAGGACGGCCGCCAGCGCCACCGCGGACGTGTCGGACCCGCCCCGACCGAGGGTCGTGACGTCGCGGGCCGTCGACACACCCTGGAAGCCGGCGACGATGGCGACCTCGCCGCCGGCGATGGCATCGCGGATGCGGTCCGCCCGCACCTCGACGATCTTCGCCCGCCGGTGCGCGGTGTCGGTGACGATTCCGGCCTGCGACCCGGTGAACGACACCGCGGGCTGACCGTGGTCGAGGATCGCCATGCACAGCAGCGACATGGAGATCCGCTCGCCCGCGGTGAGCAGCATGTCCATCTCCCGCGCCGACGGCTCGTGCGAGACGTCGTGGGCGAGACGCTCGAGGTCGTCGGTCGTGTCGCCCATCGCGGACACGACGACCACGACGTCGTCGCCCTCGCGACGGCTGCGGACGATGTGCTCGGCGACAGCCTTGATGCGATCGGCGCCCGCGACCGATGTGCCGCCGTACTTCTGCACGAGGAGAGCCACGCAAGGACGGTACAACGGGCCTCCGGCCGCCCGAGTGCCAATTGCCGGGGCCGACTCGTAGACTCCCGGCCCGTGTCGAAGCAGTCCAAGCGCGAGCGCCAGCGCCTGAACCGCGAGGCGCGCCGGGAAGCCGAGCTGGCCGCGACCCGGCGGCGCAAGCAGATGCGCACGGGGCGCAACCTCGCGATCTTGGCCATTCCGCTCGTGGTGCTGTTCATCGTGTTCCAGCTGCGGAACAGCAGCGGCGGCAGCGAGCCGACCCGCAACTACTCCAAGCCGCCGGCGCAGGCCCTCAAGCCGGACACGACCTACACGGCGACGATCGACACCAGCGAGGGGACGATGGTCGTCACCCTCGACGCAGCCGCGGCGCCGACGAGCGTCAATAACTTCGTGTTCCTCGCCAAGCACAAGTTCTACGACGGATTGACGTTCCACCGCGTTGCCAAGGACTTCGTGATCCAGGGCGGCGACCCCGAAGGCACCGGGAAGGGCGGACCGGGCTACTCGATCCAGGGCGAGACGCCCGCCAACGGCTACCAGGTCGGGTCGGTGGCGTGGGCGAAGGGCGGGCAGGAGCCAGCGGGCTCGGCGGGGTCGCAGTTCTTCGTCGTCACAAGTCCGGCGCCTACCCCCGGCCAGGGCCTCGACGCCCTCAACCAGCAGCCCTACCAGTACGGGATCATCGGCAGCGTCACGCCCGACACCCTGCCGGTCGCGCAGAAGATCGGCGCGCTTGCGCCGAATACGCAGAGCGGTGACGGCAAGCCGACGAAGAAGGTCACGATCAAGAAGGTCACGATCGCCGAGGCGCCGAGCACGACGGCAGGGAGCGTGCCGCAGTCCGCGCCGCCCTCTTCGTAGCTCGGGCGCCGTCCCCGGCTGCTCGGCGTCAGACCGTGAGGCGCTCGACCTTCGAGCCGTGCTCGACCACGGTCGTCTGCCGCCCGTCGTAGAGCGTGACGACCCCGGCGCCGGCGACACGCCACGCGGCGTCGGGCTCGCGGATCAGCGCCGTCTCCTCGTCGAGACCGACGAGCGTCGCGGAGCGGGGCAGCAGGTCGATGGAGCGCTCGCGCAGGTGGTCGGCGGCGGTGCCGTGGTACGGGAACACGGCGAGGTCACGCACCATCCCCAATCCCACGGTGTAGGCGCCGCCGCGCGGGTCGACCATCGGGTCGCACACCACTGTCGCCCCCGCGCCCGACGCGGCGACCACCGCGCCCTTCTCGTACGCGGCGACGATCGCCTCGAACAGCGCGGAGTCCTTGAGCGCCGAGCGCAGGTGCAGGGGCGAGCCGTCGGCGATGTACACGAAGCGGGCGTCGCTGACGCCGGAGACGACGCTGCGGTCGTCGGCGTCGGCGCGGCGCAGCACCGGCAGCGAGCGCACCGACGCGCCGAGTTCCGAGAAGTACCGGGTCGCCCGCTCGCCGACTCGGCCCGGGTGCTCGAAGGCGGCCGCCGTCGGCAGCACGACGACCTCGTCTCCCGCGCGCGCGAGCAGCTCGGTGTCGAAGTCGCGACAGCCGTCGTGCCATTCGCCGCCGCCGATCAGCGCGAGCGTGCCCGACGCCTGCTTGGGGCCCATGGCCTCGGGAGCCTACCGGGGAGTAACGTGCGCATTCTGCACACGGGCGGCGGGTTCCCAGTCGCCGAGGGGGTCACACCGTGACGGTGAAGCGCGTTGGAATCGTCGGGTCCGGGATCATGGGCTCGGGCATCGCCGAGGTCGCGGCCAAGGCCGGCTTCGAGGTCTGCCTGCGCAGCCGCCAGCAGAGCTCCGCCGACAAGATGATGGCGGGTCTCGAGAAGTCGCTCGGGAAGCAGGTCGACAAGGGCAAGCTCGACGCCGGTGAGCGCGACGCGGTCCTCGGGCGGGTCAGCACCGCAACCGATCTCGGCGAGCTGAGCGAATGCGATCTCGTGATCGAGTCGATCGTCGAGGATCTCGCGACGAAGAAGCACCTGTTCAACGAGCTCGATCGCGTGTGCAACGACGGGGCGGTGATCGCCACCAACACGTCGACGCTGCCGGTGGTCGAGATGGCGATGGAGAGCCGTCCCGAGAAGGTGTGCGGCATCCACTTCTTCAACCCGGCGCCGGTGATGCCGCTGGTCGAGGTAGTCCGGTGCATCACGACGTCCGACGAGACGGTCGAGACGGCGCGGGCGTTCGCCGAGGCGTGCGGGAAGAACCCGGTGCTGGTGCGAGACCAGGCCGGCTTCATCGTGAACGCCCTCCTCTTCCCCTACCTCAACAACGCCGTGAAGCTCCTCGATGCCGGGGTGGCGACGCGCGACGACATCGACGCCGCCATGAAGGGCGGCTGCAACTTCCCGATGGGCCCGCTCGAGCTGCTCGACCTGGTCGGGCTCGACACCAGCCTGTCGATCATCGAGGCGCTGTACGCCGAGTTCCGCGACCCCAACTACGCGCCCGCCCCGCTGCTGCGCCGCATGGTCAGCGCCGAGCGGCTGGGGCGGAAGAGCCGTCAGGGCTTCTACGAGTACGGGTAGTCGGCGCCCATCGGGTGAGCGGCCTGCCTGCTGCCGGTGGGACAATAGGGACATGACGCAGCGCGACAAGCCGTGGCTGATGCGCACGTACTCGGGCCACTCGTCGGCCCGGGCGTCGAACGAGCTGTACCGGACGAACCTGGCCCGCGGGCAGACCGGCTTGTCCGTCGCGTTCGACCTCCCCACCCAGACCGGGTACGACCCCGACCATCCGCTGGCGCGGGGCGAGGTCGGCAAGGTGGGCGTGCCCGTCCCCCACCTCGGCGAGATGCGCATCCTTCTCGACGGTATCCCGCTCGACGAGATGAACACGTCGATGACGATCAACGCCACGGCCATGTGGCTGCTTGCGATGTACATCGCGCTGGCCGAGGAGCAGGGCGTCGACGCGGGCCGCCTCGCCGGAACGACGCAGAACGACATCGTGAAGGAGTACCTGAGCCGCGGCACGTACATCTTCCCGCCCGAGGCGTCGAAGCGGCTCACCGTCGACTTGGTGGTACATGCGGCGCGCCACATCCCGCGCTGGAACCCCATCAATGTCTGCCCGTACCACCTGCAAGAGGCGGGCGCGACGCCGGTGCAGGAGGTCGCGTACGGGCTGGCGACGGCGATCGCGGTCCTCGACGCGGTGCGCGAGTCGGGTCAGGTGAGCGACGAGGAGCTGCCCGAGGTCGTCGGGCGGATCTCGTTCTTCGTCGACGTCGGGATCCGCTTCGTCGAGGAGACGTGCAAGATGCGCGCGTTCACGCGCTTGTGGGATCGCATCTGCCTCGAGCGGTACGGCGTGCAGGACGAGAAGCGCCGCCGCTTCCGGTACGGCATCCAGGTGAACTCGCTCGGGCTCACCGAGGCACAGCCCGAGAACAACGTGCAGCGCATCGTGCTCGAGATGCTCGGCGTCACGCTGTCGAAAGACGCGCGGGCGCGCTCGATCCAGCTGCCGTGCTGGAACGAGGCGCTTGGGTTGCCGCGCCCGTGGGACCAGCAATGGTCGCTGCGCATGCAGCAGGTGCTCGCGTACGAGACCGACCTGCTCGAGTACGACGACCTGTTCGAGGGGTCGAAGGTCATCGAGGCCAAGACGGCCGAGCTCGTCGACGCCGCCCAGGCCGAGCTCGAGTGGGTGCTCGACGGCGGCGGGTCGTTCCAGATGATCGACGCCATGAAGGGCCGGCTCGTCCAGAGCCACGCCGAGCGGGTGCGCAGGATCGAGTCAGGCGAGCTGCCGGTCGTGGGCGTGAACATGTTCGCGGAGACGGCGCCGTCACCGCTCGTGTCGGGCTACGAAGGCGGCGAGTCGAACATCCTGGAGCTCGACCCCGCGGCGGAGGCCGAGCAGGTCGAGCACCTCGAGCAGTGGCGGGCGCAGCGCGACGAGCAGGCGTGGGCGCGCGCCCGCGACGAGGTACGCCGCGTCGCGGCGACGGACGAGAACTTGACGCCGGCGACGATCGCGCTCGCCAAGTCGGGCGGCACGGTCGGCGAGTGGGCGGGCGTGCTGCGCGAGGTGTTCGGCGAGTACCGGGCGCCCACCGGCGTGGGCGCGGTCGCCGCGGCCCCGGTCGACGAGATGGTGAAGGTGCGCGACCGCGTGCAGTCGGTGGCGCGGGAGCTGGGCGGGCCCATCCGGGTGCTGGTCGGTAAGCCCGGCCTCGTCGGCCACTCCAACGGCGCCGAGCAGATCGCGGTGGCGGCACGCGACGCCGGCATGGAGGTCGTGTACCAGGGGATCCGGCTGACGCCCGAGCAGATCGCGGCGGCGGCCGGCGACGAGGACGTCGACGTCGTGGGCCTGTCGATCCTCTCCGGTTCGCACCTGCAGCTCGTGCCCGAGACGGTGCGCCTGCTGCGCGAGCGGCACGTCGAGGTCCCGGTCGTGGTCGGCGGCATCATCCCCGACGCCGACCGGCGCAAGCTGCTCGACGAGGGCGTCGCCCACGTCTTCACGCCCAAGGACTACAAGCTGGCCGAGATCATGTCCGACATCGCCGACCTCGCCATCGAGCATCGGCGTAAGACCCCGATGCGTGCGTAGGGACCCAAAGAGTCCCCCTACGAACGCATCGTGAGTCAGCGCTTGTAGAGCTCCTCGATGACGGCCGCGTACTTGGTATAGATGCCGCGGCGCTTGAGCTTCATCGTGGGGGTCAGCTCCTCGGAGTCGGGGAGCCACTCCTCGCCCAGCAGCGCGAACTTCTTCACCTGCTCGACGTTGTTGAACCGCTTGTTCGCCTCGGCGACAGACTGCTCGATCTCGACGCGCATGTCGACGTTCTCGGCGAGCTCGGCCAGCGACGCGCCGCCGCGGCCGTGCTGCTTCGCCCACGCCGGCGCCACGTCCGTGTCGAGCACGAGCAGCGCCGAGACGAAGGGGCGGCCCTCGCCGATCACGGCCGCCTGGCCGATCAACGGGAACGCTTTGAGCGCCGCTTCAATGTTGGCCGGTGAGATGTTCTTGCCGCCGGCCGTGATGATCAGCTCCTTCTTGCGGTCGACGATCCGCAGGTAACCGTCGTCGTCGAACTCGCCGATGTCCCCGGAGTGGAGCCAGCCGTCGGCGTCGAGCGCCTCGGCCGTCTTGACGGGATCGTTCAGGTAGCCGCGGAACACGTTGCCGCCCCGGCAGATGACCTCGCCGTCCTCGGCGAGCTTCACCTCGCAGCCTGGGATCGCGCGCCCCACCGTCCCGACGCGCACCTCGACGGCGTCGAACGTCATGGGACCCGACGACTCCGACATGCCGTAGATCTCGGCCATGGGCACACCGAGCGCGCGGAAGAACTCGAGGATCTCGACGGGAAGGGGCGCGGCGCCGGTGATGGCAGAGATCACCTGGTCGAGCCCGAGCAGCTCGCGCACCCCGCCCAGCACGCCGTCGTCGCCGGTCTCCAACGCGCGCTCGAACGCCTCCTTCTGCGCCGGGTCGCTGGCGACAACAGCCTGGATCCCGGCGTACACCTTCTCCCAGATGCGCGGCACCGCGAAGACGATCTCCGGGCGCACCTGCGGGAGATAGGACGCCACCTCGCGTGCCTCGGGGCACGAGGTCACCTCGTAGCCGAACAGCGCCTGCTGGTAGTACGACGTCATGCGTTCGGCGATGTGCGCCATCGGGAGGTACGACACCAACCGCCGGCCTTCGGGGGAGACGTGCGCGAGGGTGAGGCGCAAGCTCTCGGCCGTCCAGCAAATGTTGGCGTGGTCGAGCATCACGCCTTTGGGTGGACCCGTCGTCCCCGAGGTGTAGATGACGGTGGCGAGGTCGGACGGCTGGGCGATCCGGCTCGCGGCTTCGATGTCGACGGGATCGAGGGCGAGCATCGACTCCCAGGCGTGCACGTCGTCGGGCGCGACGCCGTCCGGGTCTTCCATGAGCACGATGTGCTCGAGGGCCGGGAGCTCGGAGCGCACCTTGAGGAACCGTTCGAGATAGCCGACGTCCTCGAGGATCGCGACCTTGGCATCACAGTGGCCGGCGAGGTACACCACCTGCTCGGGGGCGGACGAGTTGTAGATGGAGATCGGGGTCGCCCCCACGAGCAACGCGGCCATGTCGGCGACGAAGAACTCGGGCCGGTTGCGCATCATCAGCACCACCCGGTCACCCCGCCCGACACCGAGCTCCTGGAGCCCCGCCGCGACCCGGCACGCGTCTTCGGCGTACTCGGCGAAGGTGCTCTCCTCCCAGCCGTCGCCGTCCCGGACCCTGAGCGCGACGGCGTCGGGCCGCGCCCGCACGGTTTGGAGGAAGCGGCTCGGGACGGTCTGGCCCCGCGTCTGCTCCGAGATCATCTCGCCCGTGATCGCCGGCACCGCAACCCCCTCGCTGTCGCTCTCTGTCGCCGCAAGCTCCGGCTTCGCCACCATATGTAGCGCACGAGCGTTGTGTGCGCTCGGGGTAGGCGGTTTTCCACAGGGCCCTCTGGAAAACCTGGGGAAAATGGTGGATACTTGTCGCCGCTCGTCCCGAGGAGATCGTTGGGGCTCCCGGCGCGCAAACCCGGGTTTCTCTTCTCAACTCTCCTCGGGACGTTCCTTGTCTCCGGAACGAACGGTCTCCGAGAGTACGTCGTCGGTGTCGGCGCCGAGCGGCCGTCCGGCGTTCGCGATCCGTCCCGGCGTCCGGCTGAGTCGGGCGACCGGGCCCGGCATCACCACCCCGTCGACCTCCACGAGGACGCGCCGCGCCTGCACATGCGGATCGCGAGCGAGGTCGGCCATCGTGTACACGGGCGCGGCCGCCGCGTGTGCGGCGTCGAACGCCGTCAGCACGTCGGCCGACGGGCGCGCCGCGATCCACTCCGTGAGCACACTCTCCAGCTCCTCGCGATGCTCCACGCGACCGGCGAACGTCGTGAAGCGCTCGTCGTCGCCCACCCCGATGAGGTCGACGACGCGCTTGGCGACGGACTCGGTCGACGTCGACACCGCGACCCACACACCGTCGGCGCTCCGATACGTGCCGCGGGGCACGGTGTACGGAATGCCCGACCCGAGCCGGGGCTGGAGCTCGCCGAGGTGCGCCCACACGCTCGGGAGCGCGCCCATGCATTGGAGCATCGACTCGAGGAGGTTCACGTCGATGACCTGCCCTTCGCCGCTCCTGTCGCGCTCGCGCAACGCGACCATCACCGCGAACGCACCGACGATCGCCGTGATCTCGTCGGTCAGCGCGATCGGCGGGAGCAAGGGTGCGCCGTCGGGCTCGCCGTTGATCGCCGCCGTCGTCGGTCTTCAGGTCGAGCACGACGCTGCGCTTCCCGCGACCGACGAACTTCCACCACAGGCCCTCGCCGTCGCGCGGGTCGCGCCAGCCCATGTCGCGCAGGCCGTCGCCCGCCGGTGCCTCGACCTTGACGACGTCGGCGCCGAAGTCGGCGAGATAACGCGCCGAGCCCGGTCCCGCGAGCACGGTCGACATGTCGATGACGCGGAGATCCTCGAGAGCCTGCATGAGCCGAGACTACGGGGCACTCCGCTTGGTCAGCCGACCGCCTCGCGACAGTTGCTGCACTTCAGCTCGACGGTGGTCGACACGTCGTTGTAGGCGTCGTGGTACTCGGCCGTTCCCTTCGCTCGGTCACGCCCGGTCTTGGGCACGTTGGTGCCGTTGGCCAGGACATAGCTGTCGGAGCCGAGCGTGAACCCTCGGTCAGTAGCCGTACCCGTGATGGTGACGGTTCCTGGGAGTCCGCAGGCGCTCGGTGACAGGAGCGCGCTCCCGCTCACATTCCGATCCTTGCCCACCTCCACGTCGAACGTTCCGCTCCACGTGAAGGTGCAAGCGCCGGACGCGACGACGTGTTGCGCGCTGATGGTCCCATGCCAGACCTCGCACTTGAGCTTGCCGAGCTTGGCGAGCTGGTTGCCGATGCGTTCGACGAGGGCCTTGTCGACGGGTCCGCCGTCGGCCATCAACGTCTGCTCACGGCCTGGGTTCGGTATCGCGACACCGTTGGCGTCCTTGGTGTAATCGTCGGTCAAGCCCAGGGTGTGCCCGATCTCGTGGGGGATCCCCGCCGGGGGATGTCGATCGCCCAGGTGCCGTCGAAGTCACTGGTGTAACCGTCGGTGTTGTCCTTGCCGCCGCTCTTGTGCGTGTAACCCGACGGCGGGAAGTTGTGGCTGCCGGGCGCGCCGACCTGGACGCGGTGGCGGCCGTCGGTGCCCTTGAAGTCGTCGGGCTTGGTCTTGACGTCGACCTTGAGCTCGAACTTGTACTTGCTGCAGTACGGATACTTGGCGAACGCGTCGTTCCACGCCTTCTCGGCGGTCTTCTTCCAGTAGGTGGCGAGGTCGGTGCCGTCCGGCCCCTTCTTGCCCCGACACCCGGCGCAGTCGATCGGCACCGTGATCGTGACCACGTCGTCTTTGACACTAACCGTCGTCTTCGCCGCCGCCGGCGTCGCCGCTCCGACGAGCGTCGCCACACCGACCAGCACCCCCGCTGCGACCGACACCCACCTGGGCGCCCACCCCGCCACGCCGGGAAGCGTAACCCTGCAGGCGTCGCCTGCCCAGGGTCAGAAGCGCTCCGTGAAGCAGCGCTCGGCAAGCGGGCCGAGCGCGTAGTCGCGGTACAGACCCGCGAACATGCCCCGCGTCTTCTCGGACCACGCCATCGCGTCCGGCGCGGCCGCGCGCCGCACCATCTGCGTGTACCCGCCCTCGTACACCCGGTACTCGCCCCACCCACCCGGGTAGTCCTTCGTGCATGCGATCTCGACGAAGGGCACGTTGCGCGCGGTCGCAAAGCGCCGAACACGATTGCGGTGCGTGTGACCGGAAAAGTAGCCGGCGATGTTCTCGCGCCGAGCGACGACCTCCGCCAGGGCCTCGCTGTCGTGGGGGTTGATGCCGAAATAGGTGTCCGACCGATGGTCCGCGGCGAGGTTCCACAGATGATGGTGGCCGAACACCAGCACCGGGTCGCGGGTCGAGCCGGCCAGCTCGTCGAGCCACGCCACCTGGTCGGCGCTGAGCTCACCGCGGTCGGTTCCCGGGATGACGGTGTCGACGACCGCGATCGTCACGCCGTCGACCTGCACGTCGTAGGGCGCGTAGCCGGCGGCGAACTCCGGATCGGTCTTGACGTCGTGGTTGCCGCGCACCCACTGCATGCGCTCTCCGAGGGTGCCGTACGCGTCGAGGAAGGCCTCGAACTCGTCTTCGGTGCCGGCGTCCGTGAGATCGCCTTTCACGACGACGACGTCGGGGTCGAGCGCGCGCATCTCGTCGATCACGGCGCCGTTCATCATCTCCGGGTAGGGCGGGTCGCCGGGCTCGGCGCGCAGAATCGGGCCCAGCTCCTCGGCCCCGAGGTCGCCGATCCGTCCGCACTCGACCTCGCCGAAGTGCACGTCGTTGGCAGTCGCGATCGTCGCCAGGAGCCGGCCGGTCGGCCGGTCGAGCGTGGTGAACGATGCCGGGAACCACTCCCCGTGCGCGGCGCCTTCGACGTCGAGGTCGTACGCGGTCCCCGGATCGAGACCACCCACGCGCGCCGAGTGGTAGGGACCGGTGGTCGTGACCTTGGCGTCGCCGACCCTGGTCGTGACGGCGTCGTCTCCGTCGGTGCGGAACGTGACCACGGCCTCGTCGGGCCCGACCGTCATGAGCTCGGGATCGTGCACCACGCTCATCGCGACTCCCGGACTCAGGCTCGGGCGCGCCGGCTGACGCGGCCCGACAAGCGCCAGGGTCCGCGCAGCATGCCCGCGCGCCGCGACGTCAGCCGCGAGACGCGCACCCACTCGTCGATGTGCTCGGCGTCGGCCCTGGACGCGCTCGCCGCCGCCTCCGACCGCTCGCGCTGCACGACCTCGAGGGCGGCTGTGATGGCCGCCAGCTCTTCGGGAGTGGCGTCGGGCGAGATGACGCGGAACACGGGCTGCTCGGGCATGCGCTGCCCTTAGAGGGGGACGTTCCCGTGCTTGCGCTGCGGGAGCTTCTCCTTCTTCGTGCGCAACATCTCCAACGAGCGCACGAGCACGCGGCGGGTCTCGCGCGGGTCGATCACGTCGTCGACGTACCCGCGCTCCGCCGCGATGTAGGGGTTGGCGAACCGCTCGGTGTACTCCTCGATGAGCTCGGCCCGGCGAGCGTCGGAGTCGGAAGCGGCCTCGATCTCCTTGCGGAAGATGATCCCGACCGCGCCCTGCGGCCCCATCACCGCGATCTCGGCCGACGGCCACGCGAAGGCGAGGTCGGACCCGATCGACTTCGAGTCCATGACGACGTACGCGCCGCCGTAGCCCTTACGCGTGATGATCTGCACCCGGGGCACCGTCGCCTCGCAGTATGCGTACAACAGCTTGGCGCCGTGCCGGATGATCCCGCCGTACTCCTGGTCGGTCCCGGGGAGGAAGCCGGGCACGTCGACGAACGTCACGAGCGGGATGTTGAACGCGTCGCACGTGCGCACGAACCGGGCCGCCTTCTCTGACGCCTCGATGTCGAGTGTCCCCGCCACCACCTGCGGTTGGTTGCCGACGATCCCGACGACGTGGCCGTCGATGCGGGCAAGCCCGCACACGATGTTCATCGCCCACAGCGCGTGGATCTCGAAGAAGTCGCCGTCGTCGACGATCTCGGCGATCACCTTCTTCATGTCGTACGGCTTGTTCGAGGCGTCGGGGATCAGGTCGACGATGCCGTCGCAGCGCCGGTCGGCGTCGTCCTCGGGCTCGAAGTAGGGCGGGTCCTCGAGGTTGTTGGAGGGCAGGAACGAGAGCAGGTACCGCACCTGCTCGAGGCAGCTGCTCTCGTCGTCGGCAACGAACGTCGCGACGCCGGACTTCGTCGCGTGCGTCATCGCGCCACCGAGCTCCTCTTGCGTCACGTCCTCACCAGTGACCGTCTTCACGACGTCGGGCCCGGTGATGAACATGTTGGAGATGCCCTTCACCATGAAGATGAAGTCGGTCATCGCGGGCGAGTAGACCGCGCCGCCCGCGCACGGCCCGAGGACCACGCTGACCTGCGGGACCACGCCCGACGACCGGACGTTGCGGTAGAAGATGCCGCCGTAGCTCGCAAGCGAGACGACGCCCTCCTGGATGCGCGCGCCGCCGCCGTCGTTGAGCCCGACGAGCGGTGCGCCGACGGATTCGGCGAGGTCCATGACCTTGAGGATCTTCTCGGCGTACACCTCGCCGAGCGCGCCGCCGAAGAGCGTGAAGTCCTGCGCGAAGACGAAGATCTTGCGGCCGTTGACCGTGCCCCAGCCGGTGACGACACCATCAGTGAGCGGGCGGTTGTCCTCGATGCCGAAGCCGTGGGCACGGTGGCGGGCGAGCATGTCGAGCTCGACGAACGAGCCAGCGTCGAGCAGCTGCTCGAGCCGCTCGCGCGCCAACAGCTTGCCCCGCTGGTGCTGGCGCTCGATCGCGGGCGGGCTGCCGGCGTGCAGTGCCTGCTCGCGAAGCTTTTCGAGCTGGTCGAGGCGCTCCTCGATCGGGTGCGCGACGGGCGGGACGGGCCCACTCGCGCCGCCCTCGCCCTGGATGTCCGAGTCCTCGACCGCCGCCATCAGTCTCCTAATTGTCGCGTCGCAAGCTCCGGCTCTGCGACGACGGTCGGCACAGCCGCCGCCGCCGCGCGAGCGTAGCGGGCGCCTGTTACGGGCTTCCCGCCGAGCCCGTCTGCTCTCCTTCGTCCTCTTCATCGGAGGTCAGGCTCGACCAGAACCCCGACGGGATGAGCGCGACCACGCCCCCGACGACCGCAAGGACGCCGCCGAGGGCGGCGAGATACGCACCGATCGAGATGAAGTCGCGGACGCTCTTCCCCGCGATCGGTGAGTTCGGGGCAGCGGCGTGGATGACGTCGCGCACCTGGTACACGTACAGGAAGGCGACGACGACCACTGCAAGACCGAGGACCAGGCCGACGACCTTCCACCACGAAGAAAACGCGACCGCCACGACGAGCAGCCCGAGTACGAGCACGACGATGCCGAGGCTGACCCCCGCGCCCGGGACCTTCACCTTGTTGTCGAGAATGAACTTGGCGGGGATCGTGTACGCGGTGCGGGCCGGAATGTGGAAGCTCTGCCGGTCGAACTTGGCGCCCCAGTTCAGCCAGCTCGACAGGGCGGCGAGTGCACCGCCGATCACGATCAGGTAGCGGCCGACGTTGGCGCCGCGCGTGGTTCCGCCCGCGGTCGAAGCGGTCGAGGACATGCGCTACCCCCTGTGTCGGTACGTCAGGGCGCGAGGCTGAACGGTGGGTACCGGTCGGTGACGAGCAGGAACGCGTACGCCGAGACCCGCAGGTCCCAGCGGATCACCCCGACCACGAAATCGAACATTCCCTGCGGGTAGCGGCCCGTGAAGAGGATCGCGAACCAGGCGATGATCACGACGACGACAGCCGCGATGTTCAGAAAGATCAGCACGATGTAGTGCGGGATCGCGAGGAACCACTTCACGAGTGGGAGCCAGCGGTTCAGGTCGTTCTCGGCGTCGGGGTAGACGATCTCGAGGTGGACCGCTTGCTCCTGGTCGACCGACGGGTACTCGTCGCGAAGCAGGTAGATGTACGTGTAGATCCGCGCCTCGAGTCGCACGAACTGCAGATTGAAGTCGAACCACCACCGCGGGTACTTGTGCCGCAGCACCAGCAGCGCGAGCACGGGCAGGAACAGCAGGAGCCCCGCGCTGAGCGGGTGGCCGCCGACCTCCGTCCGGCCGAAAACAGCCAGCAGGAGGAGGAGCGGGATCGCCAGGATCAGTCGGAACCCGGTCGTCACCCGGTTGAGCTCCCGGTCCGGGTAGTCGACGGAGAAGGTCAACGGGTACGTCGGTGCCTGCTGGCTCATGGGCTCACCCCTTGTGTA
>JBKPDN010000203.1:0-4796 GCA_046727875.1 Actinomycetota bacterium
GCCCTGGTGTTCGCCATGGCGCTGTGGGTCACGGGAATCCGTCAGGGGTTTCGTACCGAAGCCGAACGCATGCTCGCGGGCATCGGGGGCGACCACTGGGCGGTGACGTCGGGCACCGCCGGCCCCTTTACGGGGACCGCCCCGATGGCGGCCGACACCGCCGAGCGTCTCGGGCGCGCCCCGGGCGTGCGACAAGCGGACCCGCTGGTCATCTTGTCCCAGAACGTGCGGCTGCACGGCGACTTCCGCAGTGTCCATGTGATCGCGCATCGTCTCGGCGGCCTCGGCGAGCCGCCGCCCATCGAGGGGCGCCGGTCTGCTCGCGCCGGCGAGGTAGTAGTCGACAAGAAGCTCGGCTTGGGGTTGGGCGAATCGCTGAACTTCTCCGGCCAGCGCCTCAAGGTCGTGGGGCTCGTGTCGGGTCGCACCTACTACGGCGGCACTCCAACGGCCTACATCTCCCTGGAGGACGCGCAGGCCGTGCACTTCAGGGGCGTGCCGCTGATCACCGCCGTCGTGATGAAGGGCCATCCCCGCAGCGCGACCGACGGACTGAAGATCATGTCGGAGGCCCAGGTGCAAACCGACCTGCTGCGACCGCTCGACAGCGCGGACCGCGCCATCAACACCACCCGTCTCCTGCTGTGGACCGTGGCCGCGGTCATTGTCGGCGCCGTCATGTACATGTCGGCGCTCGAGCGGGTGCGCGACTTCGCCGTCCTCAAAGCGGTCGGAGGCTCAACACGGTCGCTCGCCACCAGCCTCGCGCTCGAAGCGACTGTGGTGTGTCTGATCGCCGCCGGCCTGGCCATCGTCGTCGCCACGCTTCTCCGGCCCACGATCCCGTTGCCCGTCACGCTGACATCCGGCACCTACGCGACGCTCCCCGTGGTCGCGGTGGTCGTCGGGGTCCTCGCCAGTCTGTTCGGCATGGGCCGCGCTGTCCGTACCGACCCTGCATTGGCCTTCTCGGGAGCGTAAATGACCACATTGACGATCAACGATCTGACAGTCGAATACTCCCAGGGCGACTACATGGTTCGGCCCATCCACGAGTTCAACCTCGAGGTCGCCGACGGCGAACTGGTCATCCTCCTCGGGCCGAGCGGCTCCGGAAAGACGACGCTGCTGTCGTGTCTGGCCGGCATCCTCAGCCCGACCGCCGGTCGCATCCGCATGGGCGACACCGAGGTCACCAACCTCCACGGCCCGGCTCTCACTCGCTATCGGCGCGACACCGTCGGCATCGTGTTCCAGGCCTTCAACCTGATCCCGAGCCTCAACGCCCGGGAGAACGTCATGGCGCCGCTGCGCATTGCCGGCGTGCGGGCACGAAAGGCGCGCCGCCGGGCCGAAGAGCTCCTCGCGCGAGTCGGCTTGGGTGACCGGATGCGTCACCGACCGCGTGCGCTCTCAGGCGGGCAGCAACAGCGCGTAGCCATCGCCCGGGCACTCGTACACGAGCCCTCCCTCGTGCTCGCCGACGAACCGACCGCCTATCTCGACTACGTCCAGGTCGAAGAGGTCCTGCGCATCGTGCGGGAACTGGCGGCTCCCGGCCGTGCGGTCGTCATCGCCACCCACGACCAACGCCTCGTCCCCCTGGCCGACCGGACCATCGAGCTCGTCCCCACTACTGCGCCAGCCAAACGGCCCCAGCGCCGCCGCGTACTCGAGCCCGGCCAGATGCTCTTCGAGCACGGCGACCAGAGCGACTTCGTCTACGTCGTCGACGAAGGCGAGATTGCCCTCGTGCGCGAACGACCCGACCACTCCGAAGAAGTCATCCGGTGCGTGGGCCCGGGCGGGTACTTCGGCGAGCTCGGCCCACTTCTGCGTCTTCCACGCTCGGCAACCGCACGCGCCGTTCCCACCAGCGTCGTGACCGGCTACAGCCCACAGGACTTCAAACGACTCGCCCCAACCGACTGTCCACCAAATCCCGCCCGGCACCAATCAACGAAACCCGTGTCATCGACAACCAAGGTGTGAGTTCCGTGAGCCTGGTACGGCGACCGGCGCCCCCAATGCTCTGCGACGTCGTGCCAGGCTCACGCAACCCACTCCGAGCAGGTGTTATCGCGGCCGGTGTGCTCATCGCGAGCGTCTCTGCAATTAAACCGGCGGTGGCAGCAGGGCCGAGCCCATCGATCCAGACACTGCAGGTGACGCTCGTCGACCACAGCCGACCGACCGACGCCACGACGGGCGCGCCGGCCCAGGACCAACGCGTGCTGGATACCACGATCACCTATCCCGTCGGCGGTAACAGCCCGATGCCGCTCGTCGTACTCGCGCATGGCAACAACGGGAACCCGAACAAGTTCACCCAACTGATCAGCTCGTGGGCGGCGGCCGGCTATGTCGTAGCTGCGCCCGCATTCCCACTCACGAACAACACCACCCCGGGAGGGAGCAGCCCCGGCGACGTGAGGAACCAGCCCGCCGATATGAGCTTCGTGATCGACGAGGTCTTGAAGATGAGCCGCCCGAGGGCGAACAGCCCGCTTGCACGCCTGGTCGACAAGCGACACATCGGCGTCGCAGGTCTGTCGCTCGGAGGCAGCACGGTCTACGGGCTCGTGTTCAACACCTGCTGTCGCGATAAGCGCATCGACGCGGTGGTCCTCATGAGCGCGCTGCGTGTCCAATTCAAGGGCGGGAAGGACGCCTGGCGCCACGTGCCCGCGCTCTTGCTGCACAGCGACGCCGATCCCAGGTGGTACCCGACCAGCCAGGAGACGTATCCGCTCCTCGCGACCCCGAAGTGGTTCGTCACATTGCACGGCAGCACGCACAGCGGCCCGTTCGAAGACACGCCCGACCCGGCCGACGCCGCTGTACCTCCGATCACCATCGCGTTCTGGGACCGATACTTGAAGGGCGAGAAGTCGGCGCAGACGCAACTCGTCGGCGCGGTGCAGGCGTACGGCCAAGCCGACCTGCAGCGCGACCTCGGTGGGCGGGCGACAACGAGCCCGCCCAGGCCTTAGCCTGACACTGTGTTCGGGGTGGGGGCTCTCTCCTGGTGCGGTGCCATCGCCGGGTGGGCGGCAGCGCTGACCATCGGCACGTTCGTGGTCGTCGGTGCGCGTCGTAGGCGTAGCTACGACGCCTGGCGCGACACCATGACGGACCTCGGCGACGGTCTCGACGGGGTCGCGACGGCGTTCGTGGTGGTCAATGTCGTCGTGGCCGGACTGCTCGGCGTCTTGGCCGGGGCCGTCCAGCACGCCCTGCACCCGTTGCTGATAACGATCGCGCTGATCGTCGCGGCGGTCGGATCGTTGGTCTTCGGGCTGACGGCGTGCGAGCACGAGTGCCGGTACCCGTGTCGCCGTGGTGTCGCACCGCGCTGGCTGTCCCGACTGCACGTGGCCTTTGCCCTCATCGTCGTTCTCGACATCAACGTCGCACTGATCGTCACCTGGTTTGCGCTGCGGGATCGCAACGACAATCTCACCGTCTTTCGCATCATCAGCTTGGTGCTCGGTAGCGCAGCCGTGGTGCTGACACTCGTGTTAATGCGGCAGCATCGGGCCAAGAAAGATGTCAATGACCCCGCACGAGCCAGCCGCGCGGTCGAGGGGCTGTTCGAACGCCTGGTGTGGGTCGTGGGGTACGGCTGGGTCATCGCGCTGGCTTGCACGTTGGTCTTTCCCGGCTGGCCTCCGGTGCTTGCCTTGCTGGTATGGCTCGCGCTCGCCCTGCGGTTCGTCCTGCGGCCGGATTGGCGCGACCCCTCCCCGCGGTTCTCGCTCGCCGAGTGCCAGCCCGGCACGTTGGCGCCGCTCGGCAAGGCGACCTACGGGATGTTGCGCGTTGGGACCGTCGTCAATGCCAAGAAGTTCCGCAAGGAGCTCGCCTGCGCGCTCATCTGCAGGATGATCGAAGGATCGACGGACGACGCGACGTCTGGCCTCACGATCGCGTTCACCGCCAACGGCCTGCGTGCGCTCGGGGTGCAATACCGCTGGCATGCCCCGTTCGTCGAGGATGCCTTCGAGAAGGGGATGCTGGCGCGCGCCGAGTCGCTCGGTGACACAGGGCGGAATGCTCCATCGAACTGGGACCCGGGCTGGCGCGACCCCGAACGCCTGCATGTCGCGTTCTGGTTCCAGGGTGCGAAGGATGCGGAAAGCGAATTCACCGAGCTCGATGACAGAGTTATGAACCACTTCACGTCGGTCGAGGAACGATTCAACCTGTCCACCCAGCGGCTGACCCTCCCGGGCAGTGATGAGTCACGTGAGCATTTCGGGTTCGTCGATGGCCTGAGCCAGCCCTGGGTCGAAGGGATTGGCAAGTCGAAGCGCGGAGGCGGTGGCGGCAAGCTCGGCGTTCGCGGTGGGTCGAAGCCACTCGCCCTCGGTGAGTTCGTCGTCGGCCAAGTCGACGAGACAGGGGACATCTTTCCCGTGCCCGAGCCGCCCGACGTGTTCCTCGGCGGGACATTCCTGGTGGTCCGCCAGCTGCAGCAGGATGTCGCCGGGTTCCGCAGCTACGCCGGCGCCGACGACAAAGCGAACACCCTCGCGGCGCGCCTCATCGGCCGCAAGAGGAACGGCGTCGTGCGCGACGATTCATCCTTGGAGAATGCCAACGATTTCATCTACGGCGACGACCCCGAGGGTCTGCATTGCCCACTCGGCGCGCACATTCGACGCTCCAACCCGAGGGACGCGCTCGGGTTTCGCTCCACGCTCTCGGCTCGTCGGCGCATCATTCGCCGCGGCATGCCGTACGGGCCGTGGTGGAGCGAAGCGCCCGACCAGACCGAGCGGGGCCTCTTGTTC
>JBKPDN010000204.1:0-8213 GCA_046727875.1 Actinomycetota bacterium
GCTCACGATGCGCTTCGCGTAAGTCGGCAGCCCGCACGGGCGGCCCGTCGGGCTCGAGGGCCCGGCGCTCGGCGACCGCACGGGCGGTGGCGCCGACGGCGATCGAATCCATCGGCCCGCTGGGCACGCCGGTCCCGACGAGGCGACCGCGGGTGGTCTCGGCGGGGGAACGCCGGCCGGCGGCCTCGGCCCGCGCGCGCGACGCGCGGAGGGGGACGACCTGCTGCGGCGGCGCGGGTTTCGCGACGTGATCGCCGTCGGCGTCGGGGCCGTCCTCGTCAGGCGTCTCCGGCGCGTCGTGATCGTCGAGCGCGGTCATGGCATCGTCGAGCTCTTCGTCGTGGGGCTCGTCGAACGGAGCTCGACGCCGGCGGTGCGCGAGCGCGAGGGGCGCGACGCGACGGACGTCGTCGACCGTGGCCTCGTCGCGGCCCTGCCAACCCGCGAGGGCGGCGGCAGCCCGGCTGATAACCAGGTCGGCGCGCAGCCCGTCGACGCCGGCCGCCGCGCACAGCCCCGCGATGCGCAACACGAGCTCGTCGGGGACGCGGGCGGGCGACGCGTTCGCAAGCCGAGCGCACAGCTCCTGCTCCGTCGGTGCGTACCGCCCGGCGGCGGACGGGTCGGCGTCGAAGGCGACGCGGCGGCGGACGGCCTCGGCGCGTTCGGCCGGATCGGTGCTGGTGGTCACGTCGACCGCGAGCCCGAAGCGGTCGAGGAGCTGGGGCCGCAGCTCGCCCTCCTCGGGGTTCATCGAGCCGACCAGCACGAAGCGAGCGGGGTGCTCGTGCGAGATGCCCTCGCGTTCGACGCGGTTCACGCCCGACGCGGCGACGTCGAGCAGAACGTCGACGAGATGGTCGGGCAGGAGGTTCACCTCGTCGACGTAGAGAACGCCGCCGTGCGCGGCCGCGAGCAAGCCGGGCTCGAAGCGCCGCCCGTCGCCGGTGAGGATGGCGGCGAGATCGAGCGTGCCCACGAGGCGGTCCTCGGTGGCGCCGAGCGGCAGCTCCGCGAACGGCGCCTCGCCCGGCAGCAACGCGGCCAGGCCGCGAGCGAGAGTCGTCTTCGCCGATCCCTTCTGGCCCCGGAGCAGCACGCCACCGATTGCCGGGTCGATGGCAGCGAGGAGCAGCGCGAGCTTGGCGTCGTCGTGACCGACCACGGCGCTGAACGGAAAGCGGGCGTCCTGCTTCATCGGGCTTCCTCCCAGCCCTCGGCTTCGAGCAACGCCGAACGCAGCACGTCGAGCGCGCCCGCGCTCGCGTCCCACAGCCCGCGTTCGTGGGCTTCGAGCAGGCGCTCGGCGATGGCGCGCAGCGCCCACGGGTTCGAGCGTTCGAAGAACTTCCGCACCTCGGGATCGCCGACGTACGCGTCGGTCACGCGCTCGTACATCCAGTCCTCGACGACATGCGTCGTGGCGTCGTAGCCGAACAGGTAGTCGACGGTCGCCGCGAGCTCGAAGGCGCCCTTGTATCCGTGGCGCTGCATCGCCGAGATCCACTTCGGGTTGACGACCCGGCTGCGTACGACGCGCGCCGCCTCCTCGGCGAGCGAGCGGACCCGCGGCCGAGCCGGATCGGCCGAGTCGCCGAACCACGCCTTGGGGTCGTCCCCGGTGAGCGCCCGCACGGTGGCGACCATCCCGCCGTGGTCCTGGAGGTAGTCGTCGGAGTCGAAGATGTCGTGCTCGCGGTTGTCCTGGTTCTTCACCGCAACCCGGATCGCCGCGAACCGCCGTCGCATGGCGTCACCGGCGGGAACCCCGAAGCCCCGTCTGCCGTAGGCGTACCCGCTCCACGCGAGGTAGACGGCGGCGAGGTCGTCGTCGCCGGACCAGTCGCCCGACTCGAGCAGAGGCAGGATGCCGGAGCCGTAGCCACCGGGTGCGGGACCGAAGACCCGAGGGTCGTCACCGGCGTGGGCGCGGACGTGGTTCGACTCGGGCGGCTCGTCGAGCGCGGCGACGAGCGCGACGGCGTCGTCGAGGAGCTGCACGAGACCTGGGAACGCGTCCCGGAAGAAGCCGGAGATGCGCACGACGACGTCGATCCGGGGCCGGCCGAGCTCGGTGAGCGGGATCGGCTCGATGCCGGCGACGCGGCCCGACTCGTCGTGCCACCGGGGACGGACGCCGAGAAGGGCGAGCGCCTCGGCCACGTCGTCGCCCTGCGTGCGCATGGCCGCCGTCCCCCAGATCACGAGGCCGACGGTCTCGGGGACCGCGCCGTCCTCGGCGACGTGGCGGGCGATCAGCCCGTCGGCGAGCCCCCGGCCGACGTCCCATGCCAGCGGCGAGGGGAGCGCCTTCGGATCCACGGAGTAGAAGTTGCGCCCGGTCGGCAGCACGTGCGCCATGCCGCGGCTCGGCGCGCCGCTGGGCCCGGCGGGCACGTAGCCACCGTCGAGGCCGTGGAGCAGGTTGGCGATCTCGTCGGGGGTTCGGCGCAGCGCGGGCACGAGTCGTTCGCAGACCCAGCGCAGCGTGGGGTCGGCGCCGCAGTAGCGCCACCCGTCGCGCTGGAGCGCGCCGACATGTTCGCGGCAGCGCGCCTCGACGGCGTCGACGTCGGCGCGCCGCTCGAGTCCCACACCGAGACCGGACGCGACGTTCTCGCGCAGCGACGGCACGCCGCCGTTTGTGAGGCGAGTCATCGCGAGCACGAGGTCGAGCTCGGCCTCGTCTTCCGGCGCCTGTCCCAGCGTGTGCAGGCCGCCGCGGATCTGCGCGTCCTTGAGCTCGCAGAGATACCCGTCGACGTGCAACAGGAAGTCGTCGAACTCGTCGTTGGTCGGCTCCTCGACGCGTCCGAGGTCGCGGTGGATCTCTGCCTCCACGAGCAGGTCCCACACCTGCGATCGCACTGCGCTCACCTTCGACGGGTCGAGCGCCTGCACCTGCGCGTGCTCGTCGAGCAGCCGCTCGAGGCGGGCGAGGTCGTCGTAGGCGTCGGCGCGGGTGAGCGGCGGCACGAGGTGGTCGACGATCACGGCGTGCGCCCGCCGCTTGGCCTGGGTTCCCTCGCCGGGGTCGTTCACCACGAACGGATAGAAGAGCGGCACGTCGCCGAGGGCGGCGTCGGGCGCGCAGGCAGCCGAGAGCCCGACGCCCTTGCCTGGCAGCCACTCGAGCGTGCCGTGCTTCCCTGCGTGCACGACGGCGTCGGCGCCGAAGCCGGTGTCGAGCCACCGGTAGAAGCCGAGGTAGTGGTGCGGGGGGGCAAGACGCGGCGAGTGGTACGCCGCGATCGGGTCGTCGCCGAACGCGCGCGGCGGCTGCACCGCGACGAGGACGCCGCCGAGGTCGAGGCCGGCGAACGCGAGGGCGTCGCCGTCGCGCAGGACCGCGCCGGGCGCGTCGCCCCACGTGGCGACGACCTCGTTGCGGAGCTCGTCGGGCAGGTCGGCGAACCATTCCGCGTACTCGCCGGCCGCGAGTCGACCCGGCGCGCGCGTCAGCTGCTCGGGGCTCAGCGTCTCGGCGTCGTACGTGAAGCCATCGGCGAGCTCGGCCATGAGCGCGTCGCCGTCGGGAGGGATGCGGTCGACGTGGTATCCGGCGTCGCGCAACGCGTGGAGCAGCTCGATCACGCTCGCCGGTGTGTCGAGCCCGACCGCGTTGCCGAGGCGGCTCCGCTTGGTCGGGTAAGCGGACAGCACGATCGCGACGCGCTTCTCCGCGTTGGGGAGGCGGCGAAGGCGCGCCAGACGGACGGTGACGCCGGCGACGCGGGCGACACGGTCGGGGAGGGTGCGGTAGGCGACGACGGGCGCACCGAGCTCGTCACCGTCGTCGACGACCTCCTTGAACGAGAAGGGCACGGTCACGACGCGGCCGTCGAACTCGGGGATGGCGACGCTCATGGCGACGTCCGTCGGCGCGAGGCCGGCGTCGGAGTCCCACCACTCGGCGGCGGGGCGGGTCGCCGCGATCGCCTGCACGACGGGCACGTCGAACGCGGCGAGTTGCGGCGCCGACCACTCGTCGCCGTCGGCGCCCCCCATCGCGAGGACAGTGGTGATCACGGCGTCGACGCCGCGCGCCGCCAAGAGGTCGAGCGCGGGGACCACGCCGTGCTCGTCGGGCCGCAACGAATAGCAGAACACCGGCAGCGCGTTGGCGCCGGCGCGGTCGAGGGCGGCGCACAGGTCGTCGACGAACTGCGTGTTCCCTGACAGCACGTGCGCGCGGTAGAAGACCACGCCGACCGTCGGGCGCGCGGTGTCGACCACCGGGTCGCCCCAGACGCCCCACGCGGGGACATCGGCCGGCGGCGTGAAGCGGAAGCCGTGCCCGAGCAGCCGATCGGCGACGAACCGCAGCAGCTGCTCGAGGTTGGCGAGCCCGCCAAGTGCCAGGTATTCGAACGCCCGCGCGACCACGTCCGCGGGGGCCGTCGACGCCGCCGCCAGCTCGGCATCCGGTGCGGCTTCGCCGCCGAAGGCCAGCAGCGGCACGCCGCGCTCGACGCACGTGCGCCGCAGCTCGTCGAACGGTTGCTCCCACGCGCGCCGGCCGCCGAGCAGCCGCACGAGCACCGCCTGGACACCGTCGAGGCTCGGCGCTCGCTCGAGCGACGTCGGGTTGGCAGCGCGCACGGGCGGGAAGCCCGCCGGCAACGCCTCGACCACGGCGCGCAGCCCGAGGATCTCGGTGTCGGCGTTGGTGAGCACGAGGATCACGCCGCCGCCCCCTCGATGAGCGCGTCGAGCGCAGCGAGATCGAGGTGGGTCTCGAGCAGGTCGGCGAGCCGCTCGAACTGGGCGTCGCGGGCTGCCGCGAACGACACGCCGGCGGGCACGAATGCCTTGCCGGCGCGTCGCCCGACCTCGGTCAGGAACGCGGCGCGGAACCCGTCCTGCTCGAACAAGCCATGCATGCTCGTGCCGAGGACGCGCGCGCCGGCGTCGAGGGCGCCGTCGTCCTCGCAGCCGAAGCAGTCGTCGAGGTGGATCCAGCCCGGCGTCCCGTCGCGGCGCGCGGCTCGGCCGTGCCGGATCTCGTAGCCCGCGACGCGCTGGCCCATGGCGTGCCCGCGTCGCTGGCGGGTGAGCTTGGTCGGCTCGAACACCGTGTCGACGTCGAGGCGCGCGAGCGCGGCGACGTCGCCGCGGCCCGACTCGACGGTGTCGACGATCGTGTGCCCAAGGAGCTGGTAACCGCCGCAGATCCCGAGCACGAGCGCGTCGGTACGGTCGAACACGGCGCGGTCCAGACCCGTGCCGCGGAGCCACTCGAGGTCGGCGACCGTCGCCTTCGTGCCCGGGAGGACCACGAGGTCGGGCCGCCCGAGCGCGGCGGGGGTCTCGACGAAACGCACGTGGACGCCCGGCTCGATCGCGAGCGCGTCGAGGTCGGTGAAGTTCGCGAGGCGGGGAAAGCGGACGACGGCGACGTCGAGGGTGTCGCCGCGGGCCGGAGCGGTGGCGACGGGGCGGGGCCCGGACAGCGCCAGTGAGTCCTCGGCGTCGAGGGCAACGTCGTGCACGAACGGCAGGACACCGAGCACGCCGACGCCGCTGCGGCGCTCGAGCTCGCAGATGCCGTCCCCGAGCAGCGCGGGATCACCGCGCAGCTTGTTGATGACGAACGCGCGCACGAGCGCGCGGTACCGGTCGGGCAGGAGCGCCACCGTCCCGTAGAGCGAGGCGAAGACGCCGCCGCGGTCGATGTCACCGACGACGATGGCGGGCACCCCGAGCTCGTCGGCGATGCGCAGGTTCACGATGTCGTGGTCGAGCAGGTTGATCTCGGCCGGGCTGCCCGCGCCTTCCAGGATCACCACGTCGAAGCGGCGCCGCAGGTCGACGCAGGCGGCGAGCACCGTGGCGAGCAGGCTCGGTTTCTCGGCGTGGTACTCGACCGCGTCGAGGTGGCCCATCGGCTCGCCCATGACGACGAGCTGGCTGGTGCGCTCGCCCGTCGGCTTCAGCAGGATCGGGTTCATCGCCACCTCCGGCACGGCGCCGGCGGCGAGCGCCTGCACGCCCTGGGCGCGGCCGATCTCGTGACCCGACGGCGTGACGAACGAGTTGAGCGCCATGTTCTGTGCTTTGAACGGCGCGACCCGAACACCCCGGCGGTGCAGCAGGCGGCAGAGTCCGGTGACGACGTGGCTCTTCCCGGTGTCGCTGCCGGTGCCGCAGACCATGAGCGCGCCCCGCATCACGCCGACACCTCTTCGACCTCGACGGCGCGCAACGCGCTCTCGAGGCGCTCGAGGCCGGCGGGCCCGGGAACGGCGACGCGTATGCAGTCGGGGAGCCCGAACGAGGTGCAGTCGCGCACCACGACCCCGAGCGGTGCGAGCCGGTCGCGCAACCCGGCGGCCCCGTCGACGAGCACGAAAGGCGCGTCGGACGGGCGCGGATGCAGCCCGTGCCCAAGCAGCACGTCGACCAGCTGGGCGCGCAGGCCGGCGATACCCGCCGCCCACGCCGGGAGGTCGGTGCGGTCGAGCAGCCCGGGGAGTAGCGCGACGGCGAGGCCGTTCACCGCCCACCGCGGCTGACGGTCGCGGAGCCGATCGGCAAGCGATGCGTCGCGCGCCAGCACATAGCCGAGCCGCAGGCCGGGACACGCGAACAGCTTCGTCAACGAGCCGACCACGACCGCGCCCGCGTCCCCACGCGTCCACGCGCCGGTCGCCAGGGGATAGAACGCCTCGTCCCAGACGGCCGCCGTCCGGCTCGGCGGTGCGAGGCGCCCGGTCGGGTTGTGCGGGTTCGACCGCCACTGTGGCGCGCCGCGTCGCACGGCGGGGAGGTGACGGCGGTACAGCGCGAAGTCCGGCTCCTCGACCCATCCCGCGCCGAGCTCGGCCGCCACCAGGCCGATCGCCTCCGCGCCGCCGTTCGTGAGGACGAGCCGGTCGGCGTCGACCCGCATCGCGTCGGCCAGCGCGCGCGTTGCCCGCCCCGGATCGGGGTAGCGAACGAGCGCGTCGAGGTGGCGGCGCGCGAGTCCGCGTACGTCGGGCGCCAACGGGTTGAGGCTGACCGACAGGTCCAGGATCGAAGCCGGATCGAGGCCCAGCGCCTCGGCGACCGCCGGTCCGTCGCCGCCGTGGACCCCCGGCGGCGGCACGGTCACCGGTGCCTCCGAGTCCGGCGACGCCACAGCCACCGCAGCAGCGACGGCATCGCGAGCAGCGTGACGAGTGCGGCGGTCACGTCGCGCGACAACCGCACCGAGGCGCGAATGTCGCCGGGTACGGGCGCCCGTCCGTTACCGAGGCGCGGTCGGTGCTCCACGCGGTCGCCGTACCGATTCGCCCCTCCGAGCCGCAGCCCGAGCGCGGCCGCGAACGCGGCTTCGGCGATCCCGGCGTTGGGCGACGGGTGCGCGGGGGCGTCATGGCGCACCGCGCGGGCAACACGCGCCGCGGCCCGCGGCCGCACCGTGACCACCAGCGCGGCGGTGACCCGGGCGGGGATCAGACCGGCGACGTCGTCGAGGCGGGCGCTCGCCCACCCGAAGTCGGCGTAGCGCGGCGAGCGGTGGCCGACCATGGCGTCGAGCGTGTTGACGGCGCGGTACGCGAACACGCCCGGCGCGCCGGCGACTGCCGCCCACAGCGCCGGGGCGACGACGGCGTCCACGGTGTTCTCTGCCACCGACTCGACGACGGCGCGGGCGATCTCGCGCTCGTCGAGCGCCGACGGATCTCGGCCGACGAGCGCCGGGAGCTGCGCACGAGCCCCGGTGAGATCCCGACGGGCGAGCGCGCCCTCGATCTCGAGTGCGGTGTGAGCGAGCGCGCGTCCCGCGACCGTCACGTACGCCGCCGCCGCGGGGGAGCGGAGGGCCACGCCCACCGCCGCCGCCATCCCGACGCCGACGGCCGCGTGGGCGGCGCCGGCGGGACGCGCGTCGCGGTAGAGGTGTGTCTCGACCTGGCGCATGACTGCGCCGAACCCGGCGACGGGGTGCGCCGCCACCGGCGGCTCGCCGAGGAGGCGGTCGGCCATCACCCCCGCCGCCGCGCCGAGCGGACGGCTCACCATCGCGCCGCCGCCGCGACGAGCCCGGCCGTCTCCCCGACCATCCCGCCGGCGCCGAGCACGTCGCCGGTGAAGCCACCGAGCCGCCGTCGCGCCAAGACGACCACCCCGGCCGCGCCCACGAGAACCGCGCCGACCGCGACCACACCCGGCACACCCGGCCCTGCGAACGCGAGCGCTACGGCGAGCGCGCCGCCGATGAGCGC
>JBKPDN010000205.1:0-15089 GCA_046727875.1 Actinomycetota bacterium
CCGGTGGAAGGGCCGCCGACCGCACACGCGCGGCGTCGCGATGAACCCTGTCGACCATCCGCTGGGCGGCGGCGAGGGCAAGAGCTCCGGCGGTCGCCACCCGGTGACGCCGTGGGGCAAGCCCGAGGGTCGCACCCGTCGCAAGGACAAGCCGTCCGACAAGCTGATCATTCGCCGCCGGCGGCGTCGCCGCGGCTCCCGGGGGAGGTAGCGATGCCGCGCAGCCTGAAGAAGGGGCCGTTCGTCGACGATCACCTGCGGGTGAAGGTCGAGGCGATGAACGCATCCGGCGACCGGAAGGTCATCAAGACCTGGTCACGGCGCTCGACCGTCACTCCCGAGATGGTAGGCCACACGATCGCGGTGCACGACGGCCGCAAGCACGTGCCCATCTACATCTCCGAGGCGATGGTCGGTCACAAGCTCGGCGAGTTCGCACCGACGCGGACGTTCCGCGTCCACGCCGGCGCCGAGCGATCGGCACGAAGGGGGCCCGCGCCAAGTGCCTGAGACCCGCGCCTCGCTCCGTCACCTGCGCACGTCGCCGACCAAGGTGCGCGAGGTGCTCGGCCTGATCCGCGGCCGCGAGATCGACGACGCCCGCGAGCGGCTCCGGTTCTCGACGCGCGGTCCCGCCGGCGAGGTGCTGAAGCTCCTCGACTCGGCGGTGGCGAACGCGGAGAGCAACCAGAGCCTTCCCGAAGACGAGCTCTTCGTCGCCCGGGCCTACGCCGACGAGGGGCCGACGCTGAAGCGGTGGCGGCCGCGGGCGCGGGGCCGGGGCACGCGCATCCGCAAGCGGACGTCCCACGTGACGATCGTGCTGTCGCGGTACTCCGACGAGGAGCTGGAGCGCCGTCGGCACCGCGAGGCCGCCGCCGGGCCGACGCGCCGCCTGCGCCGCCCGACGCGCCGCCGCCGGGTGCGCGAGGTCGACGAGGAATTCGAAGAGGAAGCCGTGCACGAGCACGAGCACGACGAGGCCGAAGGCGACGTCGCGCTCGCCGACATTCCCGACGTCGACGACGTCGAGGCCGAGCCGGTCGAGCCGGCCAAGAAGGGCGGAGCTCCGACGCCCGCGAAGAAGAAGGCCCCGGCCAAGAAGAAGGCCACGACAGCAAAGAAGACGACCGCCAAGAAGCCGCAGAAGACGTCGAAGAAGACCACGAAGAAGAAGGACACCTGATGGGCCAGAAGGTCAATCCGTACGGGTTCCGCCTCGGCATCACCACCGACTGGAAGTCACGGTGGTTCGCCGAAAAGGGGGAGTACAAGGAGTCGCTGATCGAGGACTGGAAGATCCGCGACTATCTCCGCCGCCAGCTGCCGCACGCCGCTGTCAGCCGGGTCGAGATCGAGCGCACGCGCGACCGGCTGCGAGTCGATGTGTACACGGCGCGCCCGGGCATCGTCATCGGCCGCCGCGGCGCCGAAGCCGACCGCCTGCGCGCCGGTCTGCTGGAGATCACCGGCAACCCGAAGATCCACTTCAACATCCAGGAGATCAAGCAGCCCGAGCTCGACGCCACGCTGATCGCGCAGGGCGTCGCCGACCAGCTCGCGGGCCGCGTGTCGTTCCGCCGGGCGATGAAGCGCGCCGTGCAGACGGCGATGAAGGCGGGCGCCCAGGGCATCCGGGTGCAGTGTGGAGGCCGGCTCGGTGGCGCCGAGATGAGCCGCAAGGAGTGGTACCGGGAGGGCCGGGTGCCGCTGCACACGCTGCGCGCCGACATCGACTACGGCCAGGCCGAGGCGCGCACGACGTTCGGGCGCATCGGCGTGAAGGTCTGGATCTACAAGGGCGACATCCTTCCGTACAAGTCGGCGGCCGAGGACAAGATCTCCAAGGAGGCCGCCATGGCGGTCGGCGAGACCGCCGGCCAGGGCCCGAGCGGGCGCCGCGTCGTCAGCGCCGGCGGCGGGCGGCGGCGCCCCGCCGCCGAGGCCGAGCCCGTCGTCGAGGCACCCGAGGAAGAGGTGCCCGCCGAGGAGGCCAAGCCGTTGGTCAAGGAGGCGGATCCCGCCCTCGAGGCGCTGCTCGCAGAGGAAGAGGAGATCGAGCGCCGCACCCGGCGCGAGCACCACGAGGCGCCGAAGTTCCACGGCGACGAGGAGTGAGGCCGGCCCGATGCTGATGCCGAAGAAGGTCCGCCACCGCAAGGCCCAACGGGGTCGTATGTCGGGGACGGCCAAGGGTGGCACGCGGGTGCATTTCGGTGACTACGGCATCCAGGCGCTCGAGCCGGGCTGGATCACCAACCGCCAGATCGAGGCGGCCCGGATCGCTATGACCCGCTACATCAAGCGGGGCGGGAAGGTGTGGATCAACATCTTTCCCGACAAGCCCGTCACCCAGAAGCCGGCTGAGACGCGCATGGGCTCCGGGAAGGGCAATCCCGAGCACTGGGTCGCGGTGGTGAAGCCGGGCCGGGTGATGTTCGAGCTGTCGGGCGTGCCCGAGAGTGTTGCGCGCGATGCGATGCGTCTCGCCATGCACAAGCTGCCGATCAAGACCCGCTTTGTCCTGCGCCAGGAGGAGGCATGACCAAGGCGAGCGAGCTGCGCGAGCTCAACGACATCGAGCTCGAGCACCGGCTGACCGAGGCCAAGGAGGAGCTGTTCAACCTGCGGTTCCAGAACGCCACCGGCCAGCTCGACAACACCTCGCGCCTCGGGCACGTGCGCAAGGACATCGCCCGCTTCGAGACGCTGCTGCGTGAACGCGAGATCAGCGCGGCCGAGGCGCTCACGCACGACGAGGAGTCACCGGATGCCTGACGCGACCGACGAACGGAACAACCGGCGCAAGGTCCGAGAAGGCATCGTCGCGTCGACGAAGATGGACAAGACGGTCGTGGTCACGGTGGTCGACCGCGTCCGCCACCGCCGGTACGGCAAGACGCTCCAGCGCACCCGCCGCCTCTACGCGCACGACGAGGTCAACGACGCGCGCGAAGGCGACCGGGTTCGTGTGCAGGAGACGCGGCCGCTCTCGCGCCAGAAGCGCTGGCGGGTCGTCGAAGTCCTCGAAAGGGCGAAGTGATCCAGCAGGAGAGCCGGCTCAAGGTCGCCGACAACTCGGGCGCCCGCGAAGTCTTGTGCATCAAGGTCCTCGGCGGCACCCGGCGGCGTTACGCGGGGATCGGCGACATCTTCGTCGCGACGGTCAAGGAGGCTGTCCCGGGCGCGGCGGTGAAGAAGGGCGAGGTCGTCAAGTGCGTGGTCGTGCGGACGCGCAAGGAGCGGCGGCGTCCCGACGGCAGCTACATCCGATTCGACGAGAACGCCGCCGTGCTCATCAACGAGCAACTCCAGCCCCGCGGCACCCGCATCTTCGGGCCCGTGGGCCGGGAGCTGCGCGACCGGCGCTTCATGCGGATCGTCTCGCTCGCCCCGGAGGTCCTCTGATGAAGACGACGAAGGTGCACCTCAAGCTGCGCAAGGGCGACCGGGTGCGGGTGCTCTCGGGCAAGGACGTCGGCAAGGAAGGTGAGATCACCCGCGTGCTGACCGACTCGAACCGCGTCATCGTCGACGGGGTCAACGTGGCCAAGAAGCACCAGCGCCAGACCCGGGCGACGATGCAGGCCGGCATCATCGACAAGGACATGCCGATCAACGCCGCCAACGTCGCGATCCTGTGTGACAAATGCGGCCCGACCCGCATCGGCTACCGGTTCGACGACGACGGCAAGAAGATCCGCGTCTGCAAGAAGTGCGGAGGCGACCTCTGATGGCCGAAGCGACGCGCGAGCACCCGCGCCTGAAGCAGCGCTACAACGCCGACCTGCGGCCGCAGCTGCAGCGCGAGCTGGGGTTGCGCAACGTCATGGAGGTGCCGCGCCTCGAGAAGATCGTGCTCAACTGCGGCGTCGGCCTCGCCACCCAGACGCCGGCCCTGCTCGACGGCGCCGTCAACGACCTCGGCGTCATCACCGGGCAGAAACCGCTCGTCACGCGGGCCAAGAAGTCGATCGCCGGGTTCAAGCTCCGGGAGGGGAACGCGATCGGCGCCAAAGTGACGCTGCGGGGCGACCGGATGTGGGAGTTCTACGACCGGCTCGTGAGCCTGGCGATCCCACGCATCCGCGACTTCAGGGGCATGAACCCGCGCGCGTTCGACGGGCGCGGCAACTACACGTTCGGCGTCACCGAGCAGCTGATCTTCCCGGAGATCGACTACGACAGCATCGACACCGTCCGGGGCATGGACATCACGATCGTCACGACGGCCGGCACCGACGACGAGGGCCGCGCGCTCCTGACCGCGCTCGGCTTCCCGTTCCGTCGGGAGACCGGCAGCCAGAGCGAGGGGTAGTCAATTGGCAAAGAAGGCGCTCATCCAGAAGCAGCAGCGAAAGCCGAAGTTCAAGGTGCGTGCGTATACGCGCTGCCGGCGTTGCGGCCGGGCGCGGTCCGTCTACCGACGCTTCGGGCTCTGCCGCATCTGCCTGCGCGACATGGCCCACAACGGTGAGGTCCCCGGCCTCACGAAGGCGTCGTGGTGATCGCATGACGATGACCGACCCCGTCGCCGACATGCTGACGCGCATCCGCAACGCCAACGTCGCCTTTCACGACGACGTCGTCATGCCGTCGTCGAAGCTGAAGGTGGCGCTGGCGAAGATCCTCGAGCAGGAGGGCTACATCATCGGGTCGGCCGTCGAGGAGGACTCGACCCGCCCCGGGAGCCGCCTGCGGATCACACTGAAGTACACGCCGGACCGCAAGCGCACGATCTCGGGGATCCGCCGCGTGTCGAAGCCCGGCCTGCGCGTTTACACGCGCGCCGACAAGCTCCCGCGCGTGCTCGGCGGCATGGGCATCGCGATCCTGTCCACCAACCAGGGCCTCATGACCGACCGGCAGGCGCGCGAGCGCCACGTCGGCGGCGAGGTCCTCTGCCAGGTCTGGTAGCGGAGGCCGTCATGTCGCGCGTCGGCAAAGAGCCCATCGCGATTCCCTCGGGCGTCGAGGTCACCCTCGATGGTCGCGAGGTGGTCGTGAAGGGCCCGAACGGCACCCTCGCCCATCGGGCGCCCGAGACGATCACCGTCAGCCGTGACGGCGACACGATCGTCGTCACGCGGCCCGACGACGAGCGCGAGAGCCGCGCCCTCCACGGCCTGACCCGGTCGCTCGTCCAGAACATGGTCGTGGGCGTGTCGGAGGGATTCCGGCGTGAGCTCGAGATCGTCGGCGTCGGGTACCGGGCCCAGGCGCAGGGCCCGTCGAAGCTCGAGCTCCAGGTGGGGTTCTCCCATTCGGTGCCGTTCGAGGCACCCGAGGGCGTGACGTTCGAGGTGCCCCAGCCCACCCGTATCGTGGTGCGGGGCGCCGACAAGCAGCTCGTCGGCCAGGTGGCGGCCGATCTCCGCAAGTGCCGCCCGCCCGAGCCGTACAAGGGCAAGGGCATCCGGTACGTCGACGAGCACGTGCAGCGCAAGGCCGGCAAGTCCGCGAAGTAGGACCCCGAGGCAGACGACGATGACGAACAACAAGCGCGAGGCTCGGATCCGGCGCCACCGCCGGGTCCGCAAGAAGATCCGGGGGACGGCGGAGCGGCCGCGCCTATCGGTGTTCCGATCGTCGCGTCACATCTACGCCCAGGTGATCGACGACGTGCAGGGCCGCACGCTCGCGACGGCGTCGACCACGGAGTCCGGCCTGCGTTCGGGCCGGACGGGCGACGTCGGCGCGGCCAAGGCCGTCGGCAAGCTCGTGGGGGAGCGCGCCAAGTCGGCCGGGATCACGAGCGTCGTGTTCGATCGGGGCGGATTCAAGTTCCACGGCCGGGTCGCAGGCCTGGCCGACGGTGCCCGAGAAGCAGGACTGGAGCTCTAATGGCCGAAGGGCAGCTCGAAGAGCGCGTGATCGCGATCAACCGGGTCGCCAAGGTCGTGAAGGGCGGCCGGCGGTTCTCGTTCACCGCGCTCGTCGTGGTGGGTGACGGCAACGGCAATGTCGGACTGGGGTACGGGAAGGCCAAGGAGGTGCCGGCCGCCATCCAGAAAGGAATGGAGGAGGCGCGCAAGAACCTCTTCCCGGTCGCGCTCGCCGGCACCACGATCACCCACCAGATCATCGGTGTGCACGACGCGGCGCGCGTCCTGCTCAAGCCGGCCGCGCCCGGCACGGGCGTGATCGCCGGCGGGGCGGCGCGAGCCATTCTCGAGGCCGCCGGTGTGCAGGACGTGCTGGCGAAGTCGCTCGGCTCGGCGAACGCGATCAACGTGTCGCGGGCGACGATCACGGGCCTGCAGAGCCTACGTCGACCCGACGAGGTCGCCAAGCTGCGTGGCAAGTCTCCCGAGGAGGTGTCCTCGGCCGGCATGCTGCGTGCCTACCGCGAGCGCAACGAGAAGAAGACCGAGGTCACCGAGGTCGCGTGATGGCGGAGAAGCTGCGCATCACCCAGGTCCGATCGGCGATCGGGGTCAAGCCCCGCCAGCGCGGGACGCTGCGCGCGCTCGGCTTGCGACGGATCAACGACACCGTCGAGCACCCCGACCGGCCCGAGATCCGGGGCATGGTCCGGACGGTGCCGCACCTCGTGAAGGTGGAGGAGACATGACGATCAAGCCGCACGATCTCCAGCCGCCCCCCGGCGGCCGCACCCGCCGCCGGCGGCAGGGCCGCGGCATCGCGGGCCGCGGCGGCAAGACAGTCGGGCGGGGCATGAAGGGCCAGGGCGCGCGCGACACCGTGAAGCCCGGCTTCGAGGGCGGCCAGACCCCGCTGACCCGGCGCACGCCGAAGGCCAAGGGGTTCACCAACCCGTTCCGTGTCGAGTACGCGGTCGTAAACCTCGACACCCTCGAGGGATTCGACGCCGGCACCGAGGTCGACCCGGGTGTGCTGCGCACGCGCGGCCTCGTGGCGAAGCAAGGGCTCGTGAAGGTGCTCGGCCGCGGGCAGCTGTCCAAGGCGCTCACGGTGCGCGCCCACGCGTTCTCGGGCGCGGCAACACGCGCCATCGAGGCCGCCGGAGGCCGCGCCGAGCGCATCCCGATGCCGTTCCGGCAGCGTCCCCCCGCCAAGGGGAACGCCCTGACCAACCGCTAAGCTCGCTCTTCCTGACGCGAGAGGAGGTCGCGCTCCCCCATGCTCTCCCGGCTGCGGAACATGTTCCGGGTGCCCGACCTGCGCAACAAGATCCTCTTCACCCTGGTCATCATCGGGGTGTACCGCATCGGCGCCCACCTGCCGGTGCCGTTCATCGACTTCAACGCGATCAAGGACCTTCAGAAGCAGTCGGAGAACACCGGGGTCGTCGGCTTCCTCGATCTCTTCTCGGGCGGCGCGATCACCAACGTCGCGATCTTCTTCCTCGGGATCATGCCGTACATCACGGCGTCGATCATCATGCAGCTGCTCGGGGTGGTGATCCCGAAGCTCGAGGAGTGGCAGAACGAGGGGCAGGTCGGCCAGAAGAAGATCACCCAATGGACCCGCTACCTGACGGTGGCGCTCGCGCTCGTGCAGTCGACGGGCTTCGTGTTCGCCCTGCACCAAGGCCAGAGCGGGCTCCTCGGCTTCGCCGGCTTCCGCGGCCGCGACCTCATCCCGGGCTTCGACACCCCCCGCGCCGCCATGATCGTCCTGATCTGGACGGCCGGCACCGCGCTCCTCATGTGGCTGGCCGAGCTCATCACCCAGCGCGGCATCGGCAACGGGATGTCGATCCTTATTTTCGCCTCGGTCGTGTCACGCCTCCCCGCGCAGGGCTCGTCGATCTACAGCGAGGGGAGCAAGTTCCAGTTCTTCACGATCATCGGCATCGGCGTCGCGATGATCGTCGGGATCGTGTTCGTCGAATCGGGGCAGCGGCGCATCCCGGTGCAGTTCGCGAAACGCGTCGTGGGCCGACGAATGTACGGCGGGCAGAGCACGTACATACCACTGAAGGTGAACCAGTCGGGTGTGATCCCGGTGATCTTCGCCAGCTCGATCCTGTCGTTCCCTGCCCTGATCGCCACGGCGACGCCGTGGGAGGGGCTCCAGCAGTTCATCAACGACAACCTCGTGCAGAACCAGAGCTGGTTCTACATCGGCATGTACACGCTGCTGATCATCTTCTTCGCGTACTTCTATACGGCGATCGCGTTCAACCCCGCGCAACAGGCCGACATCATCCGCAAGCAAGGCGGGTTCATACCCGGGATCAGACCGGGTCCGCCGACGGAGCGGTACCTGGCCAAGACGTTGAACCGCATCACGCTGCCCGGGTCGCTGTTCCTGGCCACCATCGCGATCGCACCACTGCTGGTGTTCGCGCTCTGGGATATCCGGCAGTTCCCGTTCGGCGGCACCGCGCTGCTCATTACCGTGGGCGTCGCCCTCGAGACGATGAAGCAGATCGACAGCCAGCTGATGATGCGCAACTACGAGGGCTTCCTCGCCTAGCCGGAGTGCGCCGATGAGCCGAGGTCCCCGCCTGGTCCTGCTCGGAAAGCAGGGCGCAGGTAAGGGCACGCAAGCCGCCCGTCTCTCCGAGCGGTATGGCAGCGAGCACGTCTCGACGGGGGACCTGTTCCGCGCCGCCGCCGCCTCCGGAACTCCCGCCGGGCTCGACGCGGAGCGCTATATGAACCGCGGCGACCTCGTGCCCGACGACCTCGTGCTCAGGATCGTCGAGGACCGCTTCGCCGAGGACGGGCTCGTCGACCATGGCTTCGTCCTCGACGGCTTCCCGCGGACGGTCCAGCAGGCAGAGAAGCTCGAGGAGGCTCTCGACGGGCATCCGCTCGATCTCGTCATCAACCTCGACGTCCCCACCGAGATCGTCCTCGACCGGATCGCCGGGCGCCGGGTGTGCGAGGACTGCGGAGCCACGTACCACGTGCATGCGCCGCCGAAGGACGACTGGACCTGCGACGTCTGCGGCGGCCGGGTCGTCCAACGCGAGGACGACACCGAGGACGCGGTCATGCGGCGTCTCGAGCTCTACGAAGAGGAGACCGTCCCGATCATCGACTTCTACCGCAAGCTGGGGAAGGTCCTGGTGGTCGACGGCACGGGCGACAGCGACGACGTGTTCGCCCGGCTGGTGGCGCAAGTCGACCAGCGGCTCAAGTCGTGCCAGATGTGATCACGCGCAAGACCCGCGAGCAGATCGCGCTGATGCGGAAGGCGGGCAAGGTCGTGGCCGAGATGCACGAGGTCTGCATCCGCGCCGCCGTGCCCGGCGCGACGACCGCCGACGTCGACCGGGCTGCGCGCGAGGTGCTCGATCGGCGGGGCGCGCGCTCAAACTTCCTCGGGTACGGCAACCCGCCGTTCCCCGGCGTCGTGTGCGCGTCGCCGAACGAGGTCATCGTGCACGGCATCCCGTCCGAGAACGTCGTGCTGCGAGAGGGCGACATCCTTTCCATCGACTGCGGGGCGATCATCGAGGGCTGGCACGGCGACGCCGCCGTCACGGTGCCGGTCGGCGAGATCGACGACGAGTCGAAGCGCCTCCTCGAGGTCACCCGCAAGTCGCTGGAGGCGGCGATCGAGCACGTCACCCAGGCCGACCGGCTGGGCGACATCGGCGCCGCCGTCGAGGGCGTCGCCGAGGGTGCCGGGTTCTCGGTGGTGCGGGAGTACGTCGGCCACGGGATCGGCACCGCCATGCACGAAGAGCCCCAGATCCCCAACTACGGGCCTCCGGGCCGGGGCCTTCGGCTCAAGGAGGGGATGGTGCTCGCCATCGAGCCGATGGTGAACGCAGGCGGGCCCGAGACCGAGCTCCTGCCCGACGGGTGGACCGTGGTGACCCGCGACGGTCGCCGCTCGGCCCACTTCGAGCACACCATCGCGGTGTCCGCCAACGGGCCCGAGGTCCTGACGCTGCCCTGGTGAGCAGGGTGTCTCCGGTGCCCAGGACCCCGAATTCTCAAGGGTTCCGGGGGTCGGGTAGACTTCTCAGTCGCCCCAATGGTGCGTCCGGTTCCTTTGGCGCGCCCGAGACCTCAGGTGGTGAAAGCCCTGGCCAAGCCCAAAGACGACACGATCCTGGTCGAAGGAACGGTGGTCGAGCCGTTGCCCAACGCCATGTTCCGTGTCGAGCTCGAGAACGGGCACAAGGTGCTCGCGCACATCTCCGGGAAGATGCGGATGCACTACATCCGGATCCTTCCCGGTGACCGCGTGCAGGTGGAGCTGACTCCATACGACCTTGGCCGGGGTCGTATCACCTACCGCTACAAGTAGAAGAGCGCAGACGTGAAGGTTCGCCCGTCAGTGAAGAGGATGTGCGAGAAGTGCAAGGTGATCCGCCGGCACGGCACGGTGCGGATCATCTGCACCAACCCGCGCCATAAGCAGCGGCAAGGCTAGGAGAAGAAGATGGCTCGCATCGCCGGCGTCGATATCCCGCGCGAGAAGCGGCTCGAGGTATCGCTCACGTACATCTTCGGCATCGGCCGGACGGTCGCGCGCAACGTCGCGCTCGCCACCGACATCTCGCCCGACACGCGGGTGCGCGACCTGACCGACGACGAGGTCGCGAAGCTGCGCACGTACGTCGACCAGAACGTCAAGGTCGAAGGTGACCTCCGTCGGGAGGTCTCGCAGGACATCAAGCGCAAGATGGAGATCGGTACCTACCAGGGTGTGCGCCACCGGCGTGGGCTCCCGGTGCACGGGCAGCGCACGCGCACCAACGCGCGGACCCGCAAGGGCCCGAAGAAGACCGTCGCAGGTAAGAAGCGGGCGAGGAAGTAGGGCACGTAGATGGCGAAGCCGGCAGCAGGAGGGCGGCGCCCGCGGCGCCGCGAGCGCAAGAACGTCGCGTACGGCACCGCGCACATCAAGTCGTCGTTCAACAACACGATCATCACGATCGCCGACCAGGAGGGCAACGTGCTCGCCTGGGCGTCGTCGGGCAACGTGGGGTTCAAGGGATCCCGAAAGTCCACCCCGTTCGCCGCGCAGCAAGCGGCCGAGACCGCGGCCCGCCGGGCGATGGAGCACGGCGTGCGCAAGGTCGACGTGGTCGTGAAGGGCCCGGGCTCGGGCCGCGAGACCGCCATCCGCTCGCTCCAGAACGCGGGCATCGAGGTGGCCGGGATCAAGGACGTCACGCCTATCCCGCACAACGGCTGCCGACCCCCGAAGCGGAGGCGGGTCTGATGGCGCGCTACACCGGCGCCGTCTGCAAGCTCTGCCGGCGCGAGCGCATGAAGCTGTTCCTCAAGGGCCCCAAGTGCGACACGATGAAGTGCCCGGTCGAGCGCAAGCCGTACCCACCCGGCCAGCACGGGCGCGGCCGTATCCGCGAGAGCGAGTACCTGCTCCAGCTGCGCGAGAAGCAGAAGGCGCGCCGCATCTACGGCCTCCTCGAACGACAGTTCAAGAACCTCTATGACGCGGCGAGCAAGCAGTCCGGCATCACCGGCGAGAACCTGCTGCGCGCGCTCGAGCTGCGGCTCGACAACATCGTGTTTCGCGCCAACTTCGCCGCCAGCCGGAACCAAGCCCGTCAGCTCGTGCGCCACGGCCACGTGACCGTGAACGGCCGGCGGGTGACGATCCCGTCGAAGGAGCTCCGCAAGGACGACGTCGTCGAGATCCAGGAGAAGTCGCGCAAGATGATCGTGCTGCGGCACAACCTCGACACGCTCGACCGAGCCGTGCCCGCCTGGCTCGACGTGAGCGGTGGCGACCTCAAGGCAACTGTGCGCGACCTCCCGCTGCGCGAGCAGATCGACGTGCCCGTGCGCGAGGCGCTCATCGTCGAGCTCTACTCCAAGTAGCCGATTCCCCCCGACCACCGAAGAAGCGAGAACCGCCATGCTCATCATCCAGCGACCCGAAGTCGAAGCCGGCGAGCCCGACGGGAACCTCCAGACGTTCACGATCTCGCCGCTCGAGCCCGGCTTCGGCCACACCCTCGGCAACTGCCTCCGGCGCACGCTGCTCTCGTCGATCCCAGGCGCGGCCGTGAGCCAGGTCCGTTTCGACGAGGCCCTGCACGAGTTCGACGTGATCCCCGGGGTCAAGGAGGACGTCACCGACCTCATCCTCAACCTCAAGGACCTCGTCCTGCGCTGTGAGGCGGAGGAGCCGGTGACGCTACGCCTCGACAAGCGCGGCCCCGGTGACGTCACAGCCGGCGACATCCAGACGACGGCCGACGTCGAGATCCTCAACCCCGAGCTGCACCTCGCGACCGTCAACCAGCGGGGCCGCCTGGCCCTCGACCTGACCGTCGAGCAGGGCCGCGGCTACCTCTCGGCCGAGCGCAACAAGCGCACGTCGACGATCGGCGTGATCCCCGTCGACGCGATCTTCTCGCCCGTCCGCCGCGTGGCGTTCTCGATCGAGCCCACACGCGTTGAGCAGGCGACCAACTACGACAAGCTCAGCCTCGAGATCGAGACCGACGGGTCGATCTCACCCCGGGACGGCCTGGCCTCGGCGGGGGAGACGCTCCGCAACCTCGTCAGCCTGGTGGCCGACCTGTCCTTGGAGCCCAAGGGGCTCGAGCTGGGCGAGGTCTCGCCGATCACGGCTGCATCGCCCGACCTCGAGCTGCCCATCGAGGAGCTCGACCTCTCCGAGCGACCCCGCAACTGCTTGAAGCGGGCTCGGGTCGACACGATCGGGCAGCTGGTCCAGAAGTCCGAGGACGAGCTGCTCGGGATCACGAACTTCGGCTCGAAGTCACTCGAAGAGGTGCTGCAGAAGCTCGACGAGCGCGGGCTGTCGCTGCGCGTGAAGGAGTAAGGAGCCGCACGATGCCCGCACCGCGGAAGGGCCCGCGTCTCGGCTCTGGTCCGGCGCACGAGAAGCAGATCCTGGCGAACCTGGCCGCGCACCTCTTCGAGGCGGGCGCGATCACGACCACGGTCGCCAAGGCGAAGGCGCTGCGACCCTACGCCGAGCGGTTGATCACGAAGGCCAAGCGCGGGGGCGTGCACCAGCAGCGCGTCGTCGTGGCCCGGATGCACGACAAGCAGGTCACCCACAAGCTGTTCGACGAGATTGCCCCCCGGTACGCCGACCGCAACGGCGGATACCTGCGCATCCTCAAGCTCGGCCCCCGCCCGGGCGACCGCGCCCCCATGGCGCGCATCGAGCTGGTTTAGATCCACTCGGAGGGGCGGCTCCGATGACGCTCTTTCAGGGGGACGAAGGCCCGGCCCGCGTGAAGCTGGTCGTCGCGTACGACGGCACCGGCTTCCACGGCTGGGCGGACCAGCCCGACGTGCGCACCGTCGAGGGGGTGCTCGCCAAGGCGCTCGAGCGGTTCCTGCGCCATCCCGTCGAGCGGCTGTCGTGCGCGGGACGGACCGATGCCGGCGTGCACGCGTGGGGACAGGTCGTGAGCTTCGACGCCGACCCCGGTCTCGACGCGTGGCGGCTCCAGTCGGCGGTGAACGGCGCGCTCGCGCCGGAGGTGGTGGTGCGCGAAGCCGAGCTGGTCGAGCCGGGGTTCGACGCCCGCCGGTCCGCGTGCTGGCGCGCCTACCGCTACGCGGTGGTGAACCGTCCCGTTCCCGACCCGTTCCTCGCCCGCTACGCGTGGTGGGTGCCGACTCCCCTCGACGTCCGCGCGCTTCGGCTCGGTGCCGATCCGTTCATCGGCGAGCACGACTTCGCGTCGTTCTGCCGGCAGGGACCGGAAGGGTCGACGACGGCGCGGCGCGTCCTCGAGTCGCGCTGGCACGAGATCGGAAACGGCGTCCTGCGCTACGACATCCGCGCCACCGCGTTCTGCTGGCAGATGGTGCGGTCGATCGTCGGGACGCTCGTCGACGTGGGCACGGGCAAGAGGCGGCCCGGTGATCTCATGGGCATCCTCCGGTCGCAGGACCGCTCGAACGCGGGGCAGCCCGCGCCCCCCGAGGGCCTGTGCCTGTGGGAGGTCGGGTACTAGCCCGGCATTCCGGAAGTACCTTTTCCCGTATGGCCAGGCGCGGAGCGGCGCTCGATCCCGAGGTGGCCCAGTTCCGCGAGATGTGGGCCGACGAGCTGGGCGGTGCCGCGCTGTATCGCGCGCTGGCCGACCACGCCGACGAGCACCGCCGGCCGATCTTCCTCGCCCTGGCCGAAGCGGAGGAGCGTCACGCCGCGCACTGGGCCGGGCGGATGCGCGAGGCGGGGATCGTCGATCTCAAGCCGCCCCGGCTCCCGTTCCGTATCCGGGTGCTGCGCAGGCTGGCGCGTCTCGTCGGCACGGAGGCCGTGCTCCCGATCGTGCTGCGGGCGGAAGCGGCGGACGCCGACAAGTACCGCAGCATTGCTGCCGCGCCGGCGGCGATGGCCGCCCAGGAGCAGATGCACGGCAAGGTCGTCGCGGCCATGCGGGGTGGCAGCACGGCCGGTGGACGGATCGCGGCGGCCGAAGGCCGTCACCGCGCCGGGATCGGCGGGGCGCTACGCGCGACTGTTTTCGGCGTCAACGACGGGCTGGTGTCGAACTTCTCGCTGGTGATGGGCGTCGCCGGCGGGACCAGCAACAAGTCGATCGTCATGCTCGCCGGCGTGGCCGGGCTCGTCGCCGGCGCGTTCTCGATGGCGTCCGGCGAGTGGGTGTCGGTGCGGTCGCAGCGGGAGCTGTACGAGAACGAGCTGCGCATCGAGGAGCAGGAGCTGGCCGCGTTCCCGGACGAGGAACGCGAGGAGCTCGAGCTGATCTACCAGGCCAAGGGCGTCGACCCCGCCGAAGCCAAGGCGCTGGTCGACAACATCATGTCCCGTCCCGACGTCGCGCTCGACACGCTGGCACGCGAGGAGCTCGGCCTTGATCCCGGCACGCTGGGCTCGCCGTGGGTCGCCGCCGGTTCGTCGTTCGCCGCGTTCGCCGCCGGCGCGTTCCTGCCCGTGGTGCCGTTCTTCTTCGCCAGCGGCGTGGCCGCCGTCGCGACGTCAGCCGTGCTGTCCGTGCTCGCGCTCTTCGGTGTCGGCAGTGCGATCTCGGTATTCACCGGTCGCCACGCCGGTCGCTCCGGGTTGCGCATGGCCGTGATCGGCGTGCTCGTCGCCACCGCGACGTTCCTGATCGGCAAGCTCGTCGGCATCGGCGTGAGCTGAGCCGGGCGGGCTTACTCCTCGCCGAGGTAGAGGAAGCTGTAGCCCTCGTCGCGGAACCGGAGGCC
>JBKPDN010000206.1:0-10795 GCA_046727875.1 Actinomycetota bacterium
CCCATCAGGCTCCTGCCCGGAACGACGTGGGTGTCCTTGCTCCCAGTGGGGTCGCCCGTCGACGTCACCTCGCCGCCGCCCGCACCGCCGAGCTCGTAGACGCCAGAACTCCCGACGGGCGTCGCAACGGCCGTCGGTACACTTGACGCATGGCTGAGGAGCGCGCGACCGGGACGGCGCGGGTCAAGCGTGGGCTGGCCGAGATGCTGCGCGGCGGCGTCATCATGGACGTCGTCACCGCCGAGCAGGCACGGATCGCCGAGGACGCGGGCGCGGTCTCGGTCATGGCGCTCGAGCGGGTCCCGGCCGACATCCGCCGCGACGGCGGCGTGGCGCGCATGAGTGACCCGGCGATGATCGAGGCGATCCAGCAGGCGGTCACGATCCCCGTGATGGCCAAGTGCCGTATCGGGCACTTCGCCGAGGCCCAGGTGCTGGAGTCGCTCGGCGTCGACTACATCGACGAGAGCGAGGTGCTGACGCCCGCCGACGAGGCGCACCACGTCGACAAGTGGGCGTTCACCGTCCCGTTCGTGTGCGGCGCCACCAATCTCGGTGAGGCCCTGCGCCGGATCGCCGAGGGCGCGTGTCTGATCCGCTCGAAGGGCGAGGCCGGGACCGGCAACATCGTCGAGGCGGTCCGGCACCTCCGCTCGATCCTCGGCGACATCCGCCGCCTCGGCGTCGCCGACGAGCCGGAGCTCTTCGCGGCGGCCAAGGAGCATCGGGCCCCCGTCGAGCTGGTGCGGGAGGTGGCCGCGCTCGGGGAGCTTCCGGTTCCACTGTTCTGCGTCGGTGGCATTGCCACCCCGGCCGACGCCGCGCTCGTCATGCAGCTCGGCGCACAATCGGTCTTCGTGGGGAGCGGCATCTTCAAGAGCGATGATCCCGCGACCCGCGCCAAGGCCATCGTCGAGGCGACGACGCACTACGCCGATCCCGCGATCGTGGCCAAGGTGTCGCGTGGGCTCGGCGAGGCGATGCGCGGCGAGGAGATCGACCAGCTCGACGTGAAGCTGGCGGAGCGGGGTTGGTAGGCGGTGGCGCACGACCGGGTCCCTCCAGGTCATGAAGGCCGGTGTCCTCGCGCTCCAGGGGGCGTTCCGCGAGCATCGTGAGGTCCTCGACGCGCTCGACGTCGAGGCCGTCGAGGTCCGCCTGCCCGAGCACCTGAGCGGCCTCGACGCGTTGTTCATGCCCGGGGGCGAGTCGACGACGATCGGCAAGCTCCTCGACACGTCGGGTCTGCGGGATCCGCTTCTTGCCGCGTTGCGCGACGGGCTTCCGGTGTTCGCGACGTGCGCGGGGCTGATCCTCCTCGCCGAAGACGTGCGCGACGGCAGCAACGCCGTCTCTCCTGCTTCCCTCGGCGTGCTCGACTGCACCGTGATCCGCAACGCGTACGGACGTCAGCGCGAGTCGTTCGAGGTCCGGCTGGCGGTGAAGGGGATCGAGGGCGAGTTCCCGGGTGTGTTCATCCGGGCTCCGGTGGTCGAACGGGTCGGGGACGCCGTCGAGGTCTTCGCCTCGCACGACAAGCATCCCGTCCTCGTCCGCCAGGGCGCGATCTGGGCCGCGACGTTCCACCCCGAGCTGTCGGGTGACCTCCGGCTCCACCAGCGATTTCTGACCGAGGGCGCGCGGTGACGGTGGCTTTGCTGCCCGTCACCCGCAACGGCAGCGGCTTTGCCGGCTGCCGTTGCAGAGCGGGAGCTTGCGACCGCGCCCATGAGGCAGAGCCGGAGCTTGCGACGGCGCCAGAGAGGGCGCCAAAGGAGAAAATGTGAGCGGTCATTCCAAGTGGCACTCGATCAAGCACAAGAAGGGCGCGGCCGACCAGGCCCGCGGGAAGCTCTTCGCCAAGCTCATCAAGCAGATCGAGGTCGCGGCGCGCAGCGGCGGGGGAGACATCGAGGGGAACCCGACACTGCGCGTGGCTGTGCAGAAGGCGCGTGACAGCTCCGTGCCGATGGACACCGTGGATCGGGCGGTGAAGCGAGGGACGGGCGAGCTCGAAGGCGTCCGGTACGAGCCCGCGAGCTACGAGGGGTACGCCTCCGGTGGGATCGCGGTGTACATCGAGTGTCTCACCGACAACCGGAACCGCACCGGGCAGGAGATCAAGAACATCTTCACCCGCAACGGCGGATCGCTGGCCGAACCGGGTGCAGTGGCGTGGCAGTTCGAGCGCAAGGGCGTGATCTACGTCGAGAAGCGCGCCGCGACCGAAGACGACCTGATGCTGGCCGCGCTCGACGCCGGCGCCGAGGACATCGTCGACGAGGGCGACACGTGGCGCGTCACGACGCCGCCGACTGACCTGCAATCAGTCCGCACCGCTCTCGAGGGTGCGGGCATCCCGTTCACGAGCGCCGATCTCACGATGCTGCCGTCGCAGACCGTGCCGCTCACTGACGAGGCGACCGCGCGCGGCGTCGTGCGCCTGATCGACGCGCTGGAGGACCAGGACGACGTCCAGGCGGTCTACGCCAACTTCGACATCCCCGACGACGTGCTCCAAGCCGTCGTCGCGTAGGACACGATGGATCTCGACCTCGCTCGGGCGTTCGTGCGGGAGCACCACCATGCGGTGATGAGCACCCGCCGCGCCGGCGGGGAGCCGCAGCTCTCGCCCGTCGTCTGTGGAGTCGACGCCGACGGGATGATCGCCGTGAGCACGCGCGAGACGGCGATGAAGGTGAAGAACCTGCGCCGTGACCCCCGGGTGTCGTTGTGCGTGATGAACAACGGCTTCTTCGGCGACTGGATCCAGGTCGACGGCTCGGCCCGCATCGTGTCGCTGCCGGAGGCGATGGAGCTGCTCGTCGAGTACTACCGGTCGCTCGCAGGCGAGCACTCCGACTGGGACGAGTACCGCGCCGCGATGGAGCGCGAGAAGCGCGTCCTCGTGCGGATCGACATCGAGCGGGCCGGCCCCGACCACAGCGGGTAGCTGCACCGCAGGGTTAGAGTCCCGCGAACGACGGCGGCTTTGCCGACCGTCGTCGCAGGAGCCGGAGCTTGCGACGGCGACCAAGGGGAGCAGCGTGCGCATCGACACTACGGTCAACGGACAGTCGCACCAGCACGACGTCGAGCCGCGCCTGCTGCTTGTCCAGTACCTCCGCGAGGTCGTCGGCCTCACCGGCACGAAGGTCGGGTGCGACACGTCGTCGTGCGGCGCGTGCACGGTCCTCGTCGACGGCGAATCGGTGAAGTCGTGCACGATGCTCGCGGTGCAAGCCGACGGGTCCGCCATCACGACCATCGAGGGGCTGGCGTCGGGTGACGAGCTCCACCCCGTGCAGGCGGCGTTCCACGAGCAGCACGCTCTGCAGTGCGGGTTCTGCACCGCTGGGATGGTCATGGCGACGGTCTCGTTGCTCGACGAGATCCCGAACCCGACCGAGCGTGACGTCAGGCTCGGCCTCGAGGGCAACCTGTGCCGCTGCACCGGCTACCACAACATCGTGCAGGCGGTCTTGGCGGCGGCCGGGAGCTCTGCGTGATCCCGGCGCCGTTCGACTACGTGCGCGCGGGGTCGGCCGACGAAGCGGTCGCGGCGCTGGGCGAGCACGGTGACGACGCCAAGCTGCTGGCCGGGGGGATGTCGCTCCTCCCGCTGATGAAGCTCCGACTCGCGACGCCCACGGTGCTGGTCGACGTCGGCCGCATGAGCGACCTGTCGTATGTGCGCGACGCCGGCGACCACCTCGCGATCGGCGCGCTCACCCGGCATCGCGACCTCGAGACCGACGACCTGCTCGCCCGGCAATGCGATGCCCTGCGCGCGGTGGCGTCCGAGGTCGGCGACAACCAGGTCCGGCACCGCGGGACGATCGGCGGGTCGGTCGCGCACGGCGACCCCGCGTCGGACCTGCCCGCGCTGCTGCTCGCGATGGACGCCACGTTCGCCGTCCGCGGGCCGAGCGGAGAGCGGACGATCGGCGCGGGCGAGTTCTTCCAGGGTTTCCTTGAGACCGCGCTCGAGCCCGACGAGCTCCTGACCGAGATCCGGGTGCCGAAGCTTCCGAGCTCAGGGTTCTCGTACCAGAAGTTCCAGCGCCGCGCGCAGGACTGGGCCATTGTCGGTGCGATGGCGGTGCGCAACGGCGACACGCGGGTCGCGCTCGTGAACATGGGCAGCACACCACTACGCGCTGCCGGAGTTGAAGAGGCCTTGGCGGGAGGATCGTCGCTCGACGATGCCGCCGAGCGCGCGGCCGAGGACACGGAGCCGCCCGCCGATCTCAACGCAACCCCCGAGTACCGCGAGCACCTCGCACGCGTGCTCGTGCGGCGTGCGCTCGAAGCCGCATCCGGTTGACCCAGCCCGACGTCGCGATCGCGATCCTCGCCGCCGGGCGTGGCTCGCGTCTCCGTGCGGACGTGCCGAAGCCGCTCGTCGAGGCGCAAGGGCGTCCGTTGCTGTCCTGGGCGCTGGACGCCGCGACCGCCAGCGGTTTGCGGCCGGTCGTGCTCGTCGTCGGGCACAGCGGGGACGCGGTGACCCGAGTCGCCACCGAGGGAGTGCTCGTCGTCCGGTCGCGCCGGTGGCGACGCGGGATCGCGCGGTCGCTGCGGGCCGCGCTCGAGGCGCTGGACCCGTGGGCCGAGGTCGGGGCGGTCGCGGTCGGGCTCGCCGACCAGCCGCTCATCGGCCCGGACGCCTACCGCCTGCTCGCAGACGCGTACCGAGGGGGCGCCATATTGGCGGTCGCCACGTACGGCGGCCGTCGAGGGAACCCCGTGCTCCTGGCCCGGTCGCTGTGGGAGGAGGCGAGGGGGCTCGACGGCGACGTCGGCGCGCGCGCCCTGATGGACCTTCACGACGTCGTCGAGGTGGACTGCACGGACACGGGGAGCCCGGCGGACGTCGATACGCTCGACGACCTGAAGGAGGCCGAGCGCGCACTCGGTGAACGGGGGACGCCATGAACATCGAGGACGAGTTCCGGGTCGACGTACCGGTCGACGAGGCGTGGCGCGTGCTCCTCGACGTGGAGCGCATCGCGCCGTGCATGCCCGGGGCGCAGCTGCAGGAGATCGAAGACGACGAGTTCCGCGGCATCGTCAAGGTCAAGGTCGGGCCGATCACCGCGCAGTACAAGGGGGCCGCGCGCCTCACCGAGGTGGACGACGCGAACCACCGGGCCGTGATCCTTGCCGAGGGCCGCGACACGCGCGGGCAGGGCAACGCGTCGGCGACGGTCACGGCCACGCTGCAGCCGGACGGTGAGGGCACGCGCGTCACGATCGTCAGCGATGTCACGATCACCGGCAAGGTCGCCCAGTTCGGCCGCGGTGTGATCTCCGACGTGTCGGGCAAGCTCCTCGCCCAGTTCGTCGACAACCTCGAGCGCGACGTGCTGTCCGCGCCGGCTACCGCGCCATCCGAGGCGTCGACGCCCGCGGGGAGTGCGGCGAGCACGGGGCCGCGCACGATCGACGCGCCCGAGGCTGAGCCCGTCGACCTGCTGCGCACCGCGAGCGCGCCCGTGTTGAAGCGGCTGGTGCCCGCGGTGGTCGTGGTCATCGTGGTGGTCGTCGTGGTGCTCGTCCTGCTGCTGCGCTGAGTCGGGATCCACCACCCGTGGTGGCCGTCCCGGTAGCGTCGAACCCATGTTCGACGCGGACGGCCCGGTGCTGGGCATCGATCCCGGCGTTTCGCGCTGCGGCTACGGCGCCGTCGCCCGGGGCCCGGGTGGCGCCCCCACCGCGCAGGCGTGCGGTGTCATCCGCACCGACCCGAAGGCGGAGTTGCCCGACCGGTTGGCCGTGCTCGAAGGCGAGCTGGCCCGGCTCGTGCAGGATCTCGGTCCGTCCGCCCTGGCGGTGGAGCGGGTGCTCTTCCAGGCCAACACCCGTACCGCGATGTCGGTCGGGCAGGCCAGCGGGTTGGCGCTCGCGATCGCGGGGTGGGCCGGTGTGCCGGTGTTCCACTACAGCCCGAACGAGGTGAAGCTGGCCGTGACGGGCGACGGGCGCGCCGACAAGCGGCAAGTGCAGGCGATGGTGGCGCAACTGCTCGCCCTCGCGACCCCACCGAAGCCCGCGGACGCCGCCGACGCGCTCGGCTTGGCGTTGTGTCACCTCGGCTCGGCCGGGCTGCGCAGCGCGGTCGCGGAGGCCGGACCCGACGGCGGCGGGCTGGCGAAGGCCGTGGCTGCCGCCGTGGCGCGGGAGGGCGGATGATCGGCTCGGTGCGCGGCGAGGTGCTCGAGCGCGCGGCCACCGGCGAGGTGCTCGTCGACGTGGGCGGGGTCGGTTACCGCGCGCTCGTGCCGCTCAGCGCGATCCCGGCCCTCGAACCCGGGAGCGGTGCCTTCCTGTTCACACACCTCCACGTGCGCGACGACGCGATGATCCTGTTCGGCTTCCCGACGCGCGACGAACGCGACACGTTCGAGGTGCTGATCGGGGCGAGCGGCGTCGGCCCCAAGCTCGCGCTCGCGATCCTGTCGGTGCACTCGCCCGGTGTGCTGCGCCGCGCGCTGCTCGACGACGACGTCGGCGCGCTCACGCTGGTGCCCGGGGTCGGGAAGCGCACCGCGCAGCGACTGCTCGTCGAGCTCAAGGCGCGACTGGAGGTGCCGGCGCTCGAGCCCACCGACGCCCCGTCCGGCACGACGTCGGCGCGTGCCGAGGTGCGCGAGGCGCTGTCCGGGCTCGGGTACCAGGCCGACGAGGTGCGGGACGTGCTGGCGCAGCTTCCACCGGACGGGCCCGTCGAGGACCTCCTGCGCGAGGCGCTGAAGCTGCTGGCGGTGACGCGTGTCTAGGGAGGAGCTGCTGAGCCCGGCGGCCGACCCCGTCGAGCGGGCCGAGGAGACGACGCTCCGGCCGCGGATGCTGGCGGAGTTCGTCGGCCAGGAGCGCATCAAGGAGCACCTCGAGATCCTGCTCAGCGCGGCGAAGCAACGCGGTCAGGCCGTCGACCACCTCCTGTTCGCCGGCCCGCCCGGCACCGGGAAGACGTCCCTGGCCGGGATCGTCGCCGCCGAGCTGGGTGTGGGGCTCCGCATCACGAGCGGGCCCGCGCTCGAGCGCGCCGGTGACCTCGCCGCCATCCTCACGAACCTCGACGACGGCGACGTGCTGTTCATCGACGAAGTCCACCGCCTCCCGCGCGCGGTCGAGGAGGTGCTGTACCCGGCGATGGAGGATTTCCAGCTCGACATCGTCATCGGCAAGGGGCCGTCGGCGCGTTCGATCCGTCTCGACCTGCCGCGCTTCACGCTGGTCGGCGCGACGACGCGCACGGGTCTCATCACCGGTCCGCTGCGCGACCGGTTCGGGCTCGTGGCCCGCCTCGACTACTACGCGGCCGAGGATCTGGTGACGATCCTCGAGCGCGCCGGCGGGATCCTCGGTGTTCCGCTCGAGCCCGGCGGTGCCCGCGAGATCGCAGGCCGCGCCCGCGGCACCCCCCGCGTCGCCAACAGGCTGCTCAAGCGGGTGCGCGACTACGCCGAGGTGCGGGGCGACGGCACGGTGAGCGCGGCGACGGCCCGCGACGCGCTGACCCTGTTCGAGGTCGACGAGCGCGGCCTCGACAAGGTCGACCGCGCGATCCTGACCGCGCTGTGCGAGACGTTCGCCGGACAACCCGTCGGGCTCAACACGCTCGCGGTCGCAGTCACCGAGGAGTCCGAGACCGTGGAGGACGTATACGAGCCGTTCCTCCTCAAGGAGGGCTTCCTCCAGCGGACGCCGCGTGGCCGGGTCGCGACCGCGGCCGCGTTCGCGCACCTCGGTCTCCACGCGCCCGTCGACTCGGGCGGTCCGAGCCTGTTCGAGCCCTGACGATCTCGTCTGGCGCCGCCGCGCGTGACCCGGATCGGCCAGAAGCCGTCCGGTAGCATCGATCTCCGGCTCCGGCCCGACCGCGAGCCCACATCGCATGCCTGTAGCGCTCCTCTACCTCGGAATCCTCGTCGTCGCGTTCCTGCTGCTGATCGTGCGGCCGCAGCGGAGGCAGATGGCGGCGCATCGCGCCCTGGTGGCGAGCCTGGAGGTCGGTGACGAGGTCGTCACCTCGGGCGGCATCTACGGCACGATCAAGGCGATCGACGACGACGGGATCCTCGACCTCGAGGTCTCGCCGGGGGTCGTCCTCCGGGTGGCGCGGGGGGCGATCGCGCAGCGCACCGGGCCCGAGGAGGTCGAGCAGCCGCCGAACGACGGCTCCGGCGACGGCCGCGCTGATGGCGGTGACGGCGCTCGCGGCGGGACGTGACGATGCGCAAGTACTGGACCTACCTCATCGCCTCGGTCGCCGTCGTGCTGGTCGCGTTCGCCGCGACCCTGATCGTCGGCAACAAGCCCGTCCTGGGCCTCGACCTGCAGGGGGGCATCTCCGTCCGGCTCTTCCCGGCGGGGAAGTTCACCAGTAGCTCTCTCGACACGGCCAAGAACATCATCGACCGGCGCGTGAACGGCCTGGGCGTCTCCGATGCCGAAGTCACGCGCGAGGGCAACAACATCGTCATCGACCTTCCCGGCGTGAAGGATCGCGACAAAGCGAAGCGCCTCGTCGGACGGACGGCGGAGTTGAACTTCCGGCCCGTGCTGGCAGAGCTGCCGCCCGAGGCCAAGGGGACTCCACCCGCCGACGACGCGACGAGGGCCGCAATCGCGTCGTGTGACTCGACGGCGATCGGCGCGCTGACGTCGGTCCCGAACACGCCGGCCTCCGAGGACAAGGCGTCCGCGTGCGTCGTGCTCCCGGGTCGGCAGCAGGAGAAGCAGCAGGTCCGCTACCTCCTCGGCCCCGCCGCGTTGACGGGGAAGGACACGTCGGGCGCGAAGTCCGAGTTCCTCCAGGGGCAGGGGTATGCCGTCTCGCTGAACCTCAAGGGCTCGGGGCAAGACAAGTTCAACAAGCTCGCGGGGGAGTCGTTCTCCAAGCAGCCGCCGCAGAACAGCGTCGCGATCGTCCTCGACGGCGTCGTGCAGTCGGCCCCGCGGTTCCAGACCGCCAACTTCGGGTCGGGGCCGGTGCAGATCACGGGGAGCTTCACGCAGGGCGAGGCCGGTGACCTCGCGAACATCCTCCAGTACGGCGCGCTGCCGGTGCGCTTCGACGAGAAGCAGCAAACGGTCGAGAGCGTCTCGCCCACGCTGGGTAGCGACCAGCTGAAGTCGGGCATCGCCGCCGGCATCGTGGGGCTCGCTCTCGTGGCTCTCTACATGCTGCTCTACTACCGCCTTCTCGGCGTCGTGGTGCTGCTCGGCTTGGGCCTGAGCGCCGCCGCGACGTACGCGCTCGTCGCGTATCTCAGTAACTCGGGTTTCAACCTCACGCTGACGCTTGCCGGCGTAACCGGCCTCATCGTGTCGGTCGGCATCACCGTCGACTCGTACGTGGTCTACTTCGAGCGCCTCAAGGACGAGGTGCGGACCGGGAAGACCGTCCGCTCGTCGGTCGATCGCGGCTTCACCCGCGCCTTCCGCACGATTCTCGCCGCCGATCTCGTCTCGCTGATCGGTGCCGCCGCGCTCTACGTGCTGGCATCGGGCTCGGTGAAGGGATTCGCGTTCTTCCTCGGTGTGTCGACGATCCTCGACCTGCTCGTCTCCTACTTCTTCATGCACCCGCTGGTCGTGATCCTCGCCCGCCGCCGGGCGCTCGTCCGCGTCCCCGTGGTCGGCATTGCGTCCGGTCTCGACACCAAAGAGGCGACGGCGTGAGCCCCCGCGCCGACGGGCGACGACACACGCCGGCGGACTTCTACCACGAGCGGACGACCTTCGACTTCACCGGGCGGTCGTGGCGGTGGGCGATCCTGTCGGGCACTGTCATCCTCATCGCACTGCTCGCGATCTTCACGCGCGGCCTCAACCTCGGCATCGACTTCGAGGGCGGGACGTCATGGCAGGTGCCGGTCAAAGGCAAGTCCGCTTCCGTGGGCGACGTTCGCAACGTTGTCAAGCCGCTGGGCCTCGGTGACGCAAAGGTCCTGGTGCTCAAGGGCGACTCCGGCACGTCCGTGCGCGTGCAGTCGAAGGACGTGAAGCCGAGCGAGGAGGACGCGGTCACGAACGCGCTGGCGAAATACGGCGCGGTGCAACGCACGGATGTGAGCGTCAGCACCGTCGGGCCGACGTTCGGCGATCAGGTCCGGAACAACGCCATCAAGGCGTTGATCGTGTTCTTCGGGCTCATTGCCGTGTACCTCTCCATCCGGTTCGAGTGGAAGATGGCGGCTGCCGCGATCGTCGCCGTGATCCACGACATCATCGTCACGGTCGGCGTGTACGCCGTCACGGGGTTCGAAGTCACCCCGGCGACCGTCGTCGCCTTCCTGACCATCCTGGGCTTCTCGCTCTACGACACCGTCGTCGTGTTCGACAAGGTGAAGGAGAACGTGTCGACGATCGGCACGGTGCGCGGCGACTCGTACTCGACGATGGTCAACCGATCCATGAACCAGGTGCTGATGCGATCGCTCAGCACGTCGTTCGTCGCCGTGCTGCCCGTGGCGTCGCTGTTGTTCGTCGGTTCGGGCCTGTTCGGGGCGCTCGCGCTGCGCGACTTCGCCCTCGCGTTGTTCGTGGGCCTCATCACTGGGGCCTACTCGTCGATCTTCGTGGCGACGCCCATTCTGGCCTGGTGGAAGGAGCGGGAGCCGCGCTACCGAGCACTGCGCGAGCGCTCGGCGGCGCAGCTGGCGCGGGACGACGTCACGGTCGAGGCGCCGGCGGCGGCGCCGGAGCCCGCGGAGGAGCCGGAGCCCGAGCGGGCGCCGGCGGCAGTGCCGGCCGCGACACCGCCACCGGCGCGTCCGAGCTC
>JBKPDN010000207.1:0-4529 GCA_046727875.1 Actinomycetota bacterium
CCGGCGACCCGTGCCCACGGTGCGGCGCGCCGCTGTCGGTCGACCGCGGCATTGAAGTCGGGCAGGTGTTCCAGCTCGGCACGAGGTTCACCGACGCGTTGGACTGCAAGTACACCGACGAGGCCGGCGAGCAGCATCCGATGGTGATGGGTTGCTACGGGATCGGGATCACCCGCACCGTTGCGGCGATCGCCGAGGAGCGCCACGACGACCTCGGGCTCGTGTGGCCGGCGGTCGTCGCGCCCTACGACGTGCATCTCGTCACTCTCCCCGGCAAGGGTGAGAAAGCTGCCGACGTGATCGCGACCGCCGAACGCCTCTACGACGAGCTGACCGCCGCCGGCGTCGACGTGCTCTACGACGACCGCGACGCGAGCCCCGGCATCAAGTTCGCCGACGCCGACCTGCTCGGGATGCCGGTGCGGCTGACGATCGGCGCGCGTGGCATCGGGCGAGGTGTCGTCGAGCGTCGCGACCGCGCGTCGGGTGTCGAGGACGAGCTCGCGCTCGCCGACGTCGGGGCCGCGGTTCTCGCGGGGCGGGCATGACGCTCCCGGCCGCGCCTCCGGTCTCGCCGATGCTGGCGAAGCTCGTTCGCGAGCTCCCCGTCGACGACGGCATGTTCTACGAGCCGAAGTGGGACGGGTTCCGGTGCATCGTGTTCCGCGACGGTGACGAGATCGAGCTCGGCAGCCGCAACGAGCGCCCGTTCAACCGCTATTTCCCCGAGCTGCTCGATCCGCTGCGTACCGCGCTGCCCGAGCGCGCCGTCGTCGACGGCGAGATCGTGATCGCTACCGAGCACGGTCTCGACTTCGATCTCCTGCAGATGCGCATCCATCCCGCCGCGAGCCGGGTCAACAAGCTCGCCGCCGAAACGCCGGCCAGCTTCGTGGCGTTCGACCTCCTGGCCGAGGGCGACGACGACCTGCGCCCTCGCCCCCTGTCGGAGCGACGCAAGCGGCTTGAGCGGGCGTTGCGCGGCGCGAAGCCTCCGATCCGTCTCACCCCGGTGACGACCGATCCCGAGCTCGCCGGCCAGTGGTTCGAGGACTTCGAGGGCGCCGGCCTCGACGGCGTGATCGCCAAGCCCGGCGTGGGTGAGTACCGCGAGAACGAGCGCGCGTGGTTCAAGGTCAAGCATCAGCGGACCGCCGACTGCGTCGTCGCCGGGTTCCGCACGCACAAGGACGGCGACGGCGTGGGGTCGCTCCTGCTCGGGCTCTACGACGACGACGGGACGCTGCACCACGTCGGAGTGGCGAGCAGCTTCGCGGCGCCGCTCCGGAAGCAGCTCGCCAAGGAGCTCCAGCCCTACCAGAAGAACGCCCTGGCGGGGCATCCGTGGCGCGAGTGGGCCGACGCGCAGGCCCAGGAGTCGGGGGGCCGCATGCCCGGCGCCCCCAGCCGCTGGAATGCCAAGAAGGACATGCGCTGGGAACCGCTGCGGATCGAGCTCGTCGCCGAGGTCGCCTACGAGCACCTCCAGGGCGACCGCTTCCGCCACACGGCGCGGTTCCAGCACTGGCGCACCGACCGGACGCCGAGCTCGTGCACGTACGACCAGCTCGAGGCGCCCGTCCCTCACGAGCTGGCCGAGATCTTCGGCCTCTAGATCTCTGGAGCACTTGCTTGCGGAAGTGCTCCAGCCAACCATCGGCTCGATCCGGGGCCGGGGAAACCCCGGCCCCCGCCGCAGGTGCCCCTTTCACGCACTTCCCGCCCCCGCTCCCTCGTCGCGAGGCCGAAAGCAGCCTGAATCCGTTATACTTACGGGGTTCGGTCATTAGGTGATGACCACCCACTGGTCGGCGGGACGTGGGCGAAAGCCCACGTTTTTTCTTGCCGTCCGGGGAGTGGCAGCGCGGAGGGCTGATCGACGACAAGGGACGGCGACGACGCGGGAGGTGAACGCAAATGCCGGAGCGAGAGACCATTGCTGTCGCGATCGAACCGGTGCTTGCGAACCTCGACCTCGAGCTCTTCGACTTGCAGTTCACCGCTTCGGGCCGGGCTCGTACCCTTCGCGTCGTCGTCGACCGTGACGGCGGCGTCGATCTCGACGCGATCAGCGTGGCGTCGGAGCACATCTCGTCCGCCCTCGACGCGCGCGACGACCTGGGAGGGCCGTACGCGCTCGAGGTGAGTAGCCCCGGGCTCGAGCGTTCGCTGCAGCGGCCCGAGCACTTCCGCCGCGCGGTCGGCGAGATCGTGTCGGTCAAGGCGCGCGACGCCGATGGCGAGGTCCGTCGGGTGCGGGGCGAGCTGATCGAGGCCGACGACCACGGGATCGCGGTCCAGGCCGGCGACACCGAGCGCGTCGACTACGACCAGGTCGTCCAGGCCCGCACCGTCTTCGAGTGGGGCGCATCGCCCAAGCCGGGCAAGCGCGCGAAGAAGCACGACAAGAAGAAGCAGCAGAAGGAAGTCGCCAGATGAACTCCGAGATGATGGAGGCGCTCGAGAACATCGAGCGCGAGAAGGGCATCTCCATCGAGATCATGCTGGAGGCGCTGGCGAACGCGCTCGTGACCGCGTACAAGCGTCTTCCGGACGCGGCCGAGGAGGCGCTGGTCGAGATCGACGTCGAGACCGGCGACATCAAGGTCATCGCGCAGGAGCTCGACGAAGAGGGCAACGTCACGCGCGAGTGGGATGACACGCCCGAGGACTTCGGTCGCATCGCGGCGCAGACGGCCAAGCAGGTCATCCTCCAGCGGATCCGCGAAGCCGAACGCGAGATGAAATACGAGGAGTACGCCGGCCGCGAGGGCGACATCGTCACGGGGATCATCCAGCAGACCGACGCGCGGTACACGCTGCTCGACCTGGGCAAGGTCGAGGCGCTGTTGCCGCAGGCCGAGCAGGTCCAGAACGAGCGCTACGAGCACGGCTCTCGCCTCAAGGCCTACATCGTCGAGGTGCGCAAGACGGCCAAGGGCCCCCAGATCGTCGTGTCGCGTACGCACCCAGGCCTCGTGAAGCGGCTGTTCGAGCTCGAGGTGCCCGAGATCGTCGACGGTGTCGTCGAGATCAAGGCGATCGCACGCGAGCCCGGTCACCGCACGAAGCTCGCGGTCGCGTCGAACGACAACAACGTCGACCCGGTCGGCGCGTGCGTGGGTGCTCGCGGCTCGCGCGTGCGGATGGTCGTGAACGAGCTGCGGGGCGAGAAGGTCGACATCGTTCCCTACAGCGACAACTCCGAAGAGTTCGTCATGAAGGCGCTGGCGCCTGCCCGGGTCCGCGAGGTGCGCATCCACACCGAGACGGGCACCGCCGAGGTGATCGTTCCCGACTTCCAGCTCTCGCTGGCCATCGGCAAGGAGGGCCAGAACGCGCGGCTCGCTGCTCGCCTCACGGGCTGGCGCGTCGACATCAAGAGCGAGACGCAGCTCCAGGAAGAGGAGGCCGGTGGCGGCGTCGAGTACGCCGAAGGCGAGTGGGTGAAGAGCGACAGCGGCGAGCTCGTGTGGCAGCCGGCCGGGGGCGGCGAGACCATCTCGGCCGCCGAGGCCGGGTACGCCGCGCCGGACCCGACGGCGGTGGCCGTCAAGGAGGGCGAGGGCAACGGCGCCGCCGGCGCGGCGAAGGCGGATGCACCTGCAGTGCCGGCCCCGCCGGCCGAGTCGTCGGATGAGCCGGCGGCGGAATCGTCGGACGATGCCGGCACGGACTCCGAGGCCGAATCGGAGCCTGCGCCCGAGACGAGTGAGACCGCGGCGGCGGCCGTCCCCGTCGACGCGGGCGACGCAACACCGAAGCGGGGGGAGGACGGCAGCTAAGCCCACGCGCCGGCCCGCGGTGACGGCGGCTTCGCCGACCGTCGTCGCAGGAGCCGGAGCTTGCGACGGCGACAATCATGGTTCAGCGCACTTGCGTCGGCTGCCGTCGGGTGGCGGACCCGATCGAGCTCGTGCGGATCGCGCGGGCGCCCGACGGCACGGTGTCCGTCGGCGCCGGGCCGGGGCGGGGCGCCTGGCTGTGTGCCATCACCCCCGCCGCGTGCTTCGAGCAGGCGGTGGGGCGCCGGGCGCTCGAGCGGGCGTTGCGCACACCGCTTTCGGCCGCGGAGCTCGCGGCCTTACGTGCGAAACTGTTGGAACACCTGGAGAACGGCGGCGAACGAGAGTAGATGGCTACCAAGAAGATCAGGGTCTATGAGCTGGCGAGGGAGCTCGGCGTCGAGAACGCCGCCGTGCTCGACCTCGCCAACGAGCTCAAGATCGGCGTGAAGAGCCACTCGTCGAGCATCGACGACCCGTCGGCCGATCGCGTCCGCCGCCTCGCCGACTCCAAGGGCCTCAAGCGGGAGGCGCCCGTCGAGGAGCCCGCGCCCGAAGAGAAGCCGCCCGCGCCCGAGGAGGCGCCCGCGGCCAAGAAGGCCCCGGCGGCGAAGAAGGCCCCGGCACCGGTCGCCGAGCCGGCGGAGCACGAGGCCGCCCCGCCCCCGCACCGCGTCGTGCGCTCGACGGGTGGGCTGCCCGAGCCGGCCCCGCCCGCCCCGCGGCCCGCACCCGCTCGCGAGC
>JBKPDN010000208.1:0-8712 GCA_046727875.1 Actinomycetota bacterium
GTTCGCGTCCGCGAGATTGCTCGAGCTGTCGTCCGCCGCGCCCAGCACGACCGTGCCCCCCGAAAACGCACCCGCGAAGTTGTTCCCGCTCCCGTCGGCCGCACCCAGGAGCGCCGCGCCCCCCGGGTGCGCATCCGCCTGATTGCCGCTGCTCCCGTTGGCTGCACCCAGCACCGCCACGCCCCCCATGCCCCCAACCGAAGCGTCGGTATCGCTGCCGTTCACTGCGGCGGTGACCGCAACGCTCGACCCGGTCGCGGCAGCTGTCGCGCTGCTCGCATTGGCAGCCCCAGCCACGGCGAGAGTGCCCGGGTTGCTCGTGCTCGCGCACGTGCTCCCCACGCCGACACTCACCGTCACGCCCTGGACGCTGACGCACGCGTCCGTCGCCGCGCCACCCGCCGGGGCCAGCAACACCCCGGCCGCTAGCACGCCCGTGCTGACCGCCACGCCGACGGCGGCTCGTACTCCATGAGTTCTGTTCAAAGCAGCCAAGGCTCGTTCACCCGCTGATGATGGTGCCGCCGATGTCGAGGCAGAAGTGACCGTCGCTGCGGAAGGCGCCCGCAAGCCCGGGTCCCGAACACGTCGGGATCGGGGTTGTCGAGTTCGCCGAACTGGAGAACGCGGCGCCGGCGATCGCGCCGCTGTTGTCCGCTGAGGCCTTCGCGGTGCTATTTCCGAACGCACCGACGAGGGCGACCCCGCCGTTCGTCGCGTGCGCGAGCGAACCATCGCTCCCGTTCACGGCGCCCACAACTGCCGTGCTCCCTCCGCCCGCGTCGGCGCGGTTGCTGTTGCTGGCGTTCACGGCGCCCAGGACCGCGATGCCTCCGTCGAACCCGGCCGCGGTGTTGTGGCTGCTGGCGTTCACCGCCCCCAGGGCCGCTGCGCCCCCGTCGCTGCCAGTCGCGCCGTTGTGACTGCTGGCGTTCAGCGCGTCCGCTACCGCGGCGCTCCGGGTGAGCGCAACCGCGGCGTTGTGACTGCTCCCGTTCGCCGCACCGGCGAGCGCCGCGCTCCGGGACCCCGCCAGGCTGCTGTTGTCGTTGCTGGCGTTCACCGCTGTGGTGACCGCCATGCTCTCGTGGTCCGCCGTCGCCACGTTGTCATGGCTGATCACCGTCGCGGCTGTGGCCGCGAGGCTCTGTGTGCCGGCGAAAGCGAAGTTCGTGTCGCTGCTGTTCGCCGCGCCCACGACCGCCGCGCTCTCCTCGCCCGCAATCGAGGCGTTGGTAATGCTGCCGTTCGCCGCGGCGGTGACGGCTGTGCCTCCCTGCTTCGCGTCCGCGTGGTTGCTGTTGCTGCCGTTCACGGCGGCCATGACCGCCGTGCCCCCAGTGTTCGCGATCGCGAAATTGCCATTGCTCGCGTTCACCGAGCCGGTGAGCGCAACGCTCGAGCCGGCCGCGTCAGCCGTCGAGCTGCTCGAACCGGCCGCCCCCGCGACCGCAAGGGAGCCCGGGTTGCCCGTGGACGCGCACGTGCTCCCGACGCCGACACTCACCGTCACGCCCTGGACGCTGACGCACGCGTCCGTCGCCGCGCCACTCGTCGGCGCCAGCACGACCCCGGACGCCAGCGCGCCCGTGGTGACCGCCACCCCTATAGCGACCCGGTGCGCCCCCCGACGCCAATCCATCCGGGGCCGGCAACCCATCGAACCGCCGGCGGATCGCCTTGCCCTGCCCATCGCCCCTCGCCCTTTCACCACCCCCTACAGGCTCAACCAACCCCACACGTAGGCAACCGTCAAGGCGCTTCCACGACACAACGACCACTATGAGCGGGCTGCCCGGAATCTTTTCCGCGCGTTCAATGGCCACAGAACAATGCGCGGGAACGCGCCACTGCCGGCTCGGAGCGGCCGCGCTCACCAGCCCGTCTCGGCCAGGAAGCTGCGCACCAAGTCGACGGTCGTCTCGGGGTTGTCGCCGGCGGCATGGTGGCCGGCGCTGCCCACGGTCGCCAGCCGCGCGTCCGGGATGAGCGACGCGATCTCCTCGGCGCCCTCGTTCGACAGCACGTCGCTGGCGGCGCCCCGGAGGACGAGCACCGGGCAGGTGAGGCCGGCGGCCTCGCGGTCCATCCCGGCAACGAGCTCGCGCCAGCCGCCGACGGGTGCTTCTGCCCCACGGAGCCGGCGAGCGAACATGTGCTTCCACACCCAGCGCCCGTCCGGACGCTCGCGCAGGTTTCGCCGCAGGTTGTCGGCGTTCACGGCCCGCCGGTGCGGGAGGTACTCGGCCACCTCGACAGCAGCGTCCTCGGGCGAGGCGAACGACTCGTGCTTCGTCATGAAGTCGATGATCCGGTTGACGCCCTCGTCCTCGAGGCGGTGCCCGATGTCGATGAGCGCGATCGAGGCGACGAGGTCGGGCCGGTCAGATGCAAGCGTGAGACTGACGATCCCGCCCAGCGACGCGCCGACGAACGCGGCGCGGTCGATGCCGAACTCGTCGAGGAGCGGCGGGATCGTGGCCGCGAGCGCCCGGCGGTCCATCTCGTCGACGGGATCGGTGTCGCCGTGGCCGGGGAGGTCGGGAGCGAACACGTGGTGCGTCGGCGCGAGCGCGGCGCCCAGCTCCTCCCACATGTACGCGGTCTGTCCACCCCCGTGGAGACACACGACGGGCGGCGCCGCGCTGTGACCCCACTCGAGGTAGTGGACCTGGCGGTCGCCGATGACGGTGAACCCGCTGCGGCCACCGGTTGGGACGTCGTGGCGCGGGGCGAGGAACTCGAACTCGGCGTCGGCTGCGGTCACACGCCGTGTGCGCGACCCAGGAGCCAGGCCGCGTTGTCGCGATACAGGCCTGGTGCGCCCGCGGGATCGGACGTCGTGTCGTCCAGCGCGCGGTAGTCGTCGAGCGGGTGAGCAGTGCCCTCCGAGTGCGGGTAGTCACTGCAGCACATGAACAGGTCGCCGACCTTGCGAATAAGGCGCTCCGGACGCTCGTACGAGAACGCCGCTACGCGCACCTGGCGACGCACGTACTCGCTCGGCGCCATCGGTAGGTCGGTGATCGACGCGCCGTGCAACCGGCTCACGAAGTTCACGCCGCCGTCGAGGTACATCAGGAACATCGGCAGCCAGACCGCCGACAGCTCGATGACGCCGACGCGGAGGTCCGGGCGCCGTTCGAGAACGCCGTTCACGACCAGGTCGGAGAGCGCGAGCGCGGCCGGCACCCACAGGAACACGGACGACAGCACCGGGTTCGTGGGCTCCGGGTCGCTGGCGTACCAGGCCTCGTCGAACGGGCGTTGCTGGTTCGCGACGTGGAATACCGGCGCGATGTCGTGCGCGGTGAACGCAGCCCAGGCGCGGTCGAGATCCGGGTGCGAGAGCGGCCGGCCGTCGACGAGCGCCGGCGCGATCATCGCCAGCCGGACGCCGCCCGCTGCGAGCGTGGCGAGCTGCTGGTCGAGCCAGTCGAGATCGCGCAAGGTCAAGTGCGCGACGGGGTGGAGCCGGCCTTTGCCGTCCGCGGCCACTTCGAGCGCGCGCCGGTTCCACGCGCCCATATTGGTCTTGGTGGCCTCGAGGTCACCGACGAGGTTGTGCTCCCACACGAGGCCGTAGTTGGGAAACAGGAACGCCTCGTCGAGCCCGAGCCGGTCGAGCTCGCCCACGCGCGCGGCCGGCTCCCAGTACGCGGCCGGCAACGCGTCGTCATACGGTCGCTCCGGTGGCTGCCCGGCCAGGGCCCGCTGGAGGCGGGCGCCGACCTCGGTTGTCTCCCCCGGCACGGTCACGTCCGCGAGCACCATGCGTCGTCCCTGCCATTGCAGCCAGGCGTTGCCGGCGTCGTCGTCGACGATCCCCATCGCCCGGTCGCGGCTCCCTGGGTCGGCGTAGTCGGCCCAGAGGGTTCTCGACTCGTAGAGATGCTGGTCGCAGTCGATCACTCCGGTCGCGCTCACGCGGCGGCAGGATACTCGCCCACGCCCGCAGCTGACACTGGCGTCAGCTCCATATGGGAAACTGCCGCGGTGGACGTCCTGCACGGGCTCACCTTCGCCGACGTCGTGCGCGAGCACCGTCGGAGCTGGCCCGAGCAGGTCGCGGTCGTCGACGGCGATTTCGGCCGCGACGTCCGGCTCACGTACACCGAGCTCGACGCGCGCGCGAGCCGGCTCGCCAACGCGCTCACCGGCGCCGGCGTCGGCCCCGGCGACCGGATCCTGTGGCTGGGTCAGAACTCGTTCCGCGTCCTGGAGGGTCTGGCCGCGGCGGCCAAGCTCGGCGCCATGTTCTGCCCTGTCAATTGGCGGCAGAGCGCCGACGAGCTGGCCTTCGTCGTCGACGACGTCGACGCCAAGGTCGTCATCTGGCAGGACGAGGAGATCGGTGACGCGGTACGCGGCGCGCGTGAGCTTGCAGGCTCGACGGCGTTGTGGCTCCAGCACGACGCCGACAGCGACGGCTCGTACGAAGCGTTCCTCGCCGGCGGCCCGACCGACGACCCGGACCTCGATCTCGACCCGGCCGCGCCCGTACTCCTGATGTACACCGCCGCGTTCACCGGCCGGCCCAACGGCGCCATGCTCAGCCACACCGCCCTGCTGACGCAGGGTGCGGTCATGAGCCGCATCGCCGATATCAACGCGGACTACGTGTATCTGAACTGCGGTCCGCTGTTCCACATCGCGACGCTCATGACCACGCTGGCGACGATCGTCGCCGGGGGCACCAACGTGTTCACGTGCCGGGTCGACGCCGAGGAGCTGTGCCGGCTGATCGAGAGCGAGCGGTGCACCGGCGCGTTCATCGTCGGTCCGACGCTGCAGCAGATGCTCGAGGTCAACAAGGACCACCGGTACGACCTCAAGAGCCTGCGCGCGTTCCGCGGCAAGCGCGAGTGGAACGAGATGGTCACGATCGACGGGAGCCCGTGGGCGCGCAACCCCGGCGGCTACGGGCAGACCGAGGTCATGGGCATGTTGACGTTCAACACGCTCGCCGCCGAGCCGATCGGCACGCACGGGCGGCCGTCCCCGGTCGTGCAGGTCCGCATCGTCGATCCCGACGGGCGCGAGGTGGCCGCCGGCGAGACGGGCGAGATCGTCGCCCGGGGGCCGACGGTGATGAACGGCTACTGGAACCGACCCGAGGAGACCGCCCGCCGCCGGCGCGGCGGATGGCACCACACGACCGATCTCGGTCGGCGCGAGGCCGACGGGACGATCACGTTCATCGGGCCCGCGACGCGCATGATCAAGTCCGCCGCCGAGAACATCTACCCGGCCGAGGTCGAAGGCTGCATCGCCAAGCACGCCGCGGTCGCCGAGTGCGCCGTCATCGGCGTTCCCGACGAGCGGTGGACCCAGAGCGTGAAGGCGATCGTCGTCCTCAAGCAGGGCGGGACCGCGACCGCGGAAGAGATCGTCGAGCACTGCCGCGCGCGCATCGCGTCGTACAAGAAGCCCCGCACGGTGGAGTTCGTGGAGAAGCTCCCCCGCCAGGGGTTCGCCGTCGACTACGACGCGCTCGACGCGCAGTTCGGCGGGGGTGGGTATCCGGGCGGGAGGAACCGGAGCGCGTGAGCGACGGCGACGCACCGGTCGTCCGTGTCGGCGACCCCGACGGACCGTACCGGCGGCGGATCCGGATGGTCGCGACGAATCCCGGTGTCGTGGAGGGCGCGCTCGAGGACGACTTCCATCATTTCGAGGTCAGGCTCCGCCACGACGGCCGGTTCGTGACGGGAATCGAAGCGCGGTCGCGGCGGTGGCCGTGGAGCACGTGCCCCGACGCCGCCGCCCACCTGCTCCCCCTCGAAGGCATGGAGCTTTCGCCGCGCTGCACGGCCGTCGCCCAGGTGGCCGATCCGCGCATGAACTGCACGCACCAGTTCGACCTGGCCGGACTGTGCGTGAGCCACGCCGCCCGCGGTATCGAGCGCCGGCAGTACGACGCCGAGCTCCCGCCGTCGATCGACGGCGTCACAGCGCCGCGGCTCTGGCGCGACGGCGAACCGCTGCTCGAATGGACGCTGTCGACGGGCGACGGCCAGCGAGCGCTCGTCGCATCACCCCCGTACGACGAGGCGCCGTGGCGCGGAGGCTTCTTCCGCTGGGCGGACGCGCACCTCGACGCCGACGGCGCCGAGGCCGCGATCGTGCTGCGCCGGGCGTGCGAGATCGGGATGGGCCGCGGGATGGACCTCGAAGCGGTCGACGTCGCCGGCGAGCTCGGGCCGATGATGGGCGGCGTCTGCTACTCGATGCAGCCGTCCGTCATGCCCGTGGCCTTCCGCAACCGCGGGAGCATCCGCGACTTCGCCCACCATCCCGACGCCCTCCTGATGCGCACTCCCCCGGCCTCGTGAGGCACTCTGGGTACCTGCCCGCACCCCGGAGCGATGCCGTGACCACACCCACACGCACCTCCACCGCGCCCAGCCGTCCCCCTGCTGCGGAGCAGTCGGAGGCGGCCCGCCTGTTCAGCCTCTCGATCGTCATCTCGGGGACGCGGTGCCTGCTCACCTACATCCTCTTCCCCTGGGTGCTGCCCGTGCTCGGCATCGCAGGTGGCGTCGGTCCCGCCGTGGGACTCACCGTCGGCCTGGTGGCGATCCTGTTCAACATCCTCAGCATCCGGCGTTGGCGGGCGAGCAACCACCCCTGGCGCGTGCCGCTCATGGTGCTCAACAGCTGCGTGATCGTCTTCCTGGTCGTGCTCGTCGCGATCGACACGACCGCCCTGCTGACCTGAGCGCCGAGCACCGGCGCAGCGACGCTCAGAGGATCTTCGTCACGATCCGCACCGGGAGCAGGATCAGGTTCTTGAAGAACCGGAGTATCGAGGCGCCGATACGAAACGGCCTCAGCACGATCCACAAGATCGCGTAGATCGGGATCGCGATGAGCACGATCGGGCCGAGCAGGATGTAGAAGCCCACCAGAAGCAGGATCTTCAGGATCATCGGCGGCCGCTCCTTCTCTCTTTGGTGTTCGTCACGACGTGTCGCGCCGCTCGAGCCGCACGAGCTCGGCGAACCGGCGCACTCCCTCAATCGACTCCGGCGAGCGTTGCCACGGCGACACGACGAGCCGGGTGACCCCGAGCTCCTCCCATCGCGCGACGTCCTCGGCGCTCGTCACGGCGCCGCCGAGGCAGATCTCGAACGGTGCGTCGCCGCGGTCGTAGCCCCGGCGCAGCTCGCGCAGCCGCGCGATCTGCCCGGCCGCGGTGTCGAACGTGTGGCCCATGCCGATCCAGCCGTCGCCGAGGCAGGCGGCGCGCCGGAGCGCGGCCGCGCTCTCGCCCCCGACGAGGATGGGTGGCCACGGCTGCTGGACGGGCTTGGGCTCGAACGCCACCGCGTCGAAGCGGAAGAACTCGCCGTCGTACGAGACCTCGGGTTCCGTCCACAGCCGCTTGCACACGTCGATCGCCTCGTCGACGCGCCGACCTCGCGACGCGAAGTCGAGCCCGACGGCGCGCCACTCCTCCTCCAGCCAGCTGGCACCGATCCCGAACTCCACCCGCCCGCCCGAGACAACGTCGAGGGTCTGGACCGACCGTGCCGACGTGAAGGGGTGACGCAGACCGAGGTTGTACACGTGCGTGCCGAGACGTAGGTGCTGCGTCCGGCCCGCGAGAAACCCGAGGTACGTGAACGCGTCGAACACGGGAGTGGTCGGCGGCACCGGCGGATGCTCCTCCCCCGGGTGCGGCGATCGGCTCATCCGGGTTGGGAGCACCAGGTGCTCGGGGAGCCACACCGACTCGTACCCGAGGCGCTCGGCCTCGTCGGTGACGTCGGCGTGGAAATGCGGGTTGAGCGCACCGAGCGCGATGCCGAACTTCATGTGGTGAAGCTTCCGTCGTCGGCACGGCGCCAGCCGCCGGCGGCGTGGTTTCCGCCGTCGACGTGGATGGTGGTGCCGGTCACGAACCGCCCGAGGTCGCTGGCGAGGTACACCGCCGCCGCCGCGATGTCGTCGACGTGGCCCCGCCGCGACAGCGGCGTGTTCATCGGAAGGTCGACCCCGATCCCGGGTGTCGGGATCACGTCGGGCGCGAGGCAGACGGCCCGGATCATGCGATCCCCCAGCTCGAGGGCGAGACTCTTCGTGAGGCTGGCTACCGCCGCCTTCATCGCCGAGTAGACCGCGTAGCCGGGCGCGGCGCGGTGGGCCTCGATCGACGTGATGTTCACGATCGATCCGCCCGTGTCGGGCATCCGCGGGACGACACCACGGACGAAGTTGGTGACGCTCACGAAGTTCTCGCGCACCAGCGCGTCCTGCCCCTTGGCGTTCACGTCGAGGAAGGCGGCGTGGAACCCCCCGCCGGCGTTGTTCACGAGGATGTCGACGTGACCGAACTGCTCACTGACGACGGCGAGGAAGCCCTCGACCTGGTCGCCTTCACGGACGTCAACTTCGGCGGCAACGACACGCCGGCCGGTGGCTTCGATCGCGTCCGCGGTGCCGTCGAGGTTCGGCACGTCGCGGTCGCAAATCGCGAGATCCGCTCCGAAGTTCGCGAACGCCAGCGCGATGGCTTCGCCAATACCGATGGACGCGCCCGTCACCACCGCGACCCGATCCGTCAGTAGCGCGGCGGACGGTTCGAGCGGCATGTACCTCCTGTCGCCGTCGCAAGCTCCGGCTTTGCCGCGACGGACAGAAAGCCGCCGTCGCCGCCGGGCACCCTACAGCGCCCCTATGCTGCCCGGCACGACCTACTCACTCGCG
>JBKPDN010000209.1:0-6582 GCA_046727875.1 Actinomycetota bacterium
ACGCTCGCCGAGGGCGGCTCGTTCCACTCACACGCCGGCGTTGTCCCGCACGCCGCGCTCGTCGGGCGCGACGAAGGCGTCACGGTTCGCACCTCGCTCGGCACGAAGCTGATCGCGGTGCGTCCGACGCTGGCGGAGTACGTCCTGAAGATGCCGCGCGGCGCGCAAGTCATCTATCCGAAGGATCTCGGCCCGATCCTGGTCCTGGCCGACCTCTTCCCCGGCGCCCGCGTGCTGGAGACGGGGATCGGATCGGGAGCGCTCACGATGACGCTGCTGCGCGCGATCGGTCCGACCGGCCACGTGACCGGATACGAGATCCGGAGCGACTTCGCGGATCGCGCGCGCAGGAACGTCGAAGGGTTCCTCGGACCGGATCTGCCGCTCGACATCGAAGTGCGCGACGCGTACGCCGGTATCGACGCCGACGACCTCGACCGGGTCCTGCTCGACCTCCCCGAGCCGTGGCGGGCGGTGAAGCACGCGGAGGCGGCGTTGCGCCCGGGCGGCATCCTGCTCGCCTATCTCCCGACGATCGGGCAGGTTGCCCGGCTCCGGGAGGAGCTGGCGTCGTCGGCGTTCGGGATGACCGAGACGCTCGAGGTGCTCGAACGGCACTGGCACGTCGACGGCCAGTCGGTGCGACCAGACCACCGGATGGTCGCCCACACTGGGTTCCTGACGCACACGCGCCTGCTCGTACCCGGCGAGTGAACCTCCTCGACCTCGTTGTCATCGCGGCGGTGATCGCCGCCGGCTACTTCGGCTACCGCCTCGGCTTCGTGGCGCGCGTCGCATCGTGGGCCGGCCTCGCCATCGGTGTGACGCTCGCGATCGCCTTCGTCGACCCCGTCATGAGCCGCCTGGGCTCGCAACCGTCCCAGACCCGACTGTTCGTCGCGTTGTTGTTCTTCCTGCTGCTTGCCACCGCGGGTCAGGCGGCCGGCTACGCAGCCGGGACCGCGATCCGGCGTCGCCTGCCCGCTCGGGATGCGCTCCGCCAGAGCGACCGCGTCGGCGGGGCGGTGGTCGGGGTGCTCGGCGTGCTCATTGCGGTGTGGCTGCTGATTCCGGCGTTGACGAGCGCGCAGGGTTGGCCCGCACGGGCGGCGCGCGACTCGCAGATCGTCCGCGCGATCAACCGGTACGCGCCCGACCCGCCACCGCAGGCCCAGCAGCTCGGGCGGCGGGTGGCCGAAGGGCCGTTCCCGGAGGTGTTTTCGCGCCTCAACGGTCCCGGGAGCGTCGGCGCGCCGCCGACGCAGGCGCTCGCCCCGGACGTCGCCGCGCGCGTGACGTCCTCCGTGGTCAAGATCGAAGGACAAGCGTGCGATCAGATCCAGGCGGGGAGCGGCTTCGTCGCCGGAGCCGATCTCGTCGTCACGAACGCACACGTCGTCGCGGGCGAGGCGCGCTCCGAGGTCGACACAGCCGACGGGAGGCAGCTCCAAGCGACGGTGGTGGCGTTCGATGCGGAACGCGACATCGCGGTGTTGCGTGTGCGCAACCTCCGCCTGTTCGCGCTGCCCGAGGCCGATGGCAGTGACGGCTTGACGGGCGCGGTGTTCGGCCATCCGGGCGGCGGGGCCCTGCGCATCTCGCCCGCCCGCATCGCCGAGACCGTCGACGCCACCGGGACCGACATCTACCGCACGGGCCGGACGAGCCGGCGCGTGTACGTGCTCGCAGCGGAGCTTCATCCCGGCGACTCGGGGGGACCGCTCGTGGACCAGCGGGGACGCGTGGTGGGTGTCGCGTTCGCCGTGGACCCAGGCCAGGACTCGACCGCCTACGCACTCACGCGGCACGAGGTCGACACGGTCGTCGGGCCGGTGCTCAACGGCGGCGGCCAAGCATCGGCCGATACGGGCCCCTGCCTCGTCGGGTAGCCGCGCCACCGGAACCCGCGATCTGAGTACCCGCTACTCAGGACGCCGGGGCCGCAATCGGGTGGGATGCAGGCATGAAGCGGAAGACCAAGTTCAGGCTCTGGATCGGGACGATCATCGTCGGTGTCCTGATGATCCCGATCGGCGTCGGCTGGATCATCTACACGGTGACGCAGAGGGGCCACTACGACGCGAATGCGGAGTTCACCGACCCCGACACGCACATCACTACACACGGCGGGTACACGACTGACTCGCCCGCGCCGCTCCTCGGGTTCGCCCTGGCCTTCGGAGGCGGGATCGTCATCACCGTCGGGAGCCTCGGGCTGACGTTCTCGTGGATGAGCGGCGGCAGCGACGACGACGACACCTACACCAGGACGTCGGCGGCGATCGCGCGCTCGGCGCCGACTACGCGGATGGGGTGGGGGAGCGAGACCGCGCCCGGGAGCACGCCCGGCGCACCACCCGGCGGCGCCTGAGCACGGTCGCGCTGCCACACGCGAAGAAGCCCGGGTCCGAGACCCGGGCTTCGTGACGATCGCGTGACTTGTCAGCGCGTGGCGCGCGTCACTCGACCTCGATGAAGATGCACTCCCCGGGGCATTCTTCGGCCGACTCGATCACGGCTTCCTCCATGCCGCCCGGCACGTTCGCCAACCCTTCCGCGCCACCAGGGTCGTCGAAGACCTTGGGGCCTTCCTTCACGTAGGCGAGCCCGTCGTCGAGGAGCGTGAACACATCGGGCGCGATCTCTTCACAGAGGCCGTCGCCGGTGCAGAGGTCCTGGTCGATCCAGACCTTCATCGTGGCGTCCTCTCTCCTTGGGGTCGGGGATGTCGGGGGTGGGTCGGAGTCTCGAGGATGTCGAGATGTCGCTGAGAGCTTCACCACCAAGCGTACGGGTCCAAACGTATTCCGTCAATTTGTCAAGCCTCGGTAGGGTAAATTTTCGCGTGCAAAGTGCCCAGGGACAACGAGAACGCGGGTGTAGGGTGCGCGGCGAGCGCCCGTCCGCAGTGGGAGGTGGTCACGTGGCCTCCGAGCACGAGCGACGCCTCGGAGAGTACGAACGCCAGGTCGGCGAACTCCAGCAGCAGGTGAAGGCGCTGGAAGAGGAGGTCGTCGTCCTGCGCCGGCGCCTCCAGGACGCTCCCAAGCGGGTCCGGACCCTCGAGGAGCGGTTGCTCGAGACCAAGGGACAGCTGGCCCAGGCCGTCTCCCAGAACGAGAAGCTCTCTGCCACCTTGCGGGAAGCGCGCGAGCACATCGGCGCGTTGCGCGAGGAAGTCGAGAAGCTCACGATGCCGCCGTCCGCGTACGGGACGTTCCTCGAGTCGAACGACGACGGCACCGTCGACGTGTTCACGGCGGGCCGCAAGATGCGCGTCGCGCTCCATCCCGAGCTCGACGTCGACGAGCTCCAGCGGGGCCAGGAGGTCGTGCTCAACGAATCGCTCAACGTCGTGCTGGCGCGCGGCCACGATGTCGCGGGTGAGGTCGTCACGTTGAAGGAGTTCCTCGATGACGGGCGGCGCGCGCTCGTGGTCGGCCGCGCCGACGAGGAGCGCGTCTGCGAGCTCGCCAGCGGGTTGCTGGGCGAGCGGCTCCGGGCCGGTGACCACCTCCTCATGGAGACGCGGTCGGGCGTGCTCGTCGAGCGCCTGCCCCGCCCGGAAGTCGAGGAGCTGATCCTCGAGGAGGTCCCCGACATCACGTACGCCGACGTCGGCGGCCTCGACGAGCAGATCGATCAGATCCAGGACGCCGTCGAGCTGCCGTACCTTTACGCCGAGCTGTTCCACGAACACCAGCTCCAACCCCCGAAGGGCATCCTGCTCTACGGCCCGCCCGGGTGCGGCAAGACTCTCATCGCCAAAGCCGTCGCCAACTCGCTCGCCAAGCGGGTGTCCGAGAAGACGGGCAACAGCGCGACGCGCTCGTACTTCCTGAACATCAAGGGCCCCGAGCTCCTCAACAAGTACGTGGGCGAGACCGAGCGCCAGATCCGCCTCATCTTCCAGCGGGCGCGGGAGAAGTCGGAGGAGGGCGTGCCCGTCATCGTGTTCTTCGACGAGATGGACTCGCTGTTCCGGACCCGTGGGTCGGGCATCTCGTCCGACATCGAGAGCACGATCGTCCCGCAGCTGCTCGCCGAGATCGACGGCGTCGAGAGCCTCAAGAACGTCATCGTGATCGGCGCGTCCAACCGCGAGGACCTCATCGACCCCGCGATCCTGCGGCCGGGCCGGCTCGACGTGAAGATCAAGATCGAGCGCCCCGACCAGGACGCGGCCCGTCAGATCTTCGTCCGCTACCTCAGCGACGAGCTGCCGATCGCCGAGGACGAGACCACCGCGCGCGGCGGCCGGCGACCGGCGATCGAGGCGATGATCGACTCGGCCGTCAAGCGCATGTACTCCGACGACGACGAGAACCGCTTCTTGGAGGTCACCTACCAGAACGGCGACAAGGAGGTGTTGTTCTTCAAGGACTTCGCCTCCGGCGCCATGATCGAGAACGTCGTGCGCCGCTCCAAGAAGATGTCGATCAAGCGACAGATCGCCGGCGGTGCAAAGGGGATCGCCACCTCCGACCTCGTGGACTCGATCCGGCAGGAGTACCGCGAGCACGAGGACCTGCCCAACACGACCAACCCGGACGACTGGGCGAAGATCTCCGGCAAGAAGGGTGAGCGCATCGTCTTCGTGCGCACGTTGCTCGCGGACGACGACGGCTCCGGCGGAGGCCGTCAGATCGAGCGCGTCACCACCGGGCAGTACCTCTGACCTGCGACGCACCGTTGCATCATCCCGAGGGCACAAGGACCGCGCGAGCCGCCAGGTAGGCTGACTTCGTGGCCGTCCCCAAGGTGTGCGGAATCGAGACCGAGTACGGCGTCGCGTTGCGGGGCGCGTCCGACGCCAACCCGGTCCTCGCTTCCTCGATGCTCATCAACGCCTACGTCGAGCACCGCAAGGTTGGCTGGGACTTCGAGGACGAGTCGCCCGGTCGCGACGCGCGGGGATTCGCGCGCGAGGGCGCGGCGCCGCCCGAGATCGAGACGCACCTCGTCAACACCGTGCTCACGAACGGCGCGCGGTACTACGTCGACCACGCGCACCCGGAGTACTCGACACCGGAATGCGCCGACGTGCTCGAGCTCGTCTGCGCCGACAAGGCCGGCGAGCGGATCCTCGCCCGGTCGATGCAGGCTTCCCGCCGGCTGCTCGGGTCGGGTCAGGAGATCGTCGTCTACAAGAACAACACCGACGGCAAGGGCAACTCGTACGGCACCCACGAGAACTACCTGGTCGACCGGGCCGTGCCGTTCGCCACGCTGGTCCGCCACCTGCTGCCGTGGTTCGTGACCCGCCAGGTGTTCACGGGCGCGGGCAAGGTCGGCGGTGAGAACGGGGCGGGCCACACCGGCTACCAGCTGAGCCAGCGCGCCGACTTCTTCGAGGAGGAGGTCGGCCTCGAGACGACGCTGAAGCGACCCATCGTGAACACGCGCGACGAGCCGCACGCTGACCCGCAGAAGTACCGGCGGCTGCACGTGATCGTCGGCGACGCAAACCTCTGCGAGGTGGCGACGTTCCTGAAGGTGGGGACGACCGCGCTCGTGCTCGCCATGATCGAGGACGACTTCATCGACAAGGACTATTCGATCGTGTCTTCGGTGCCGTCAATGCGCGCCGTGTCGCACGATCCGACGTGCCGGGCGACCGTCGAGCTCGTCGACGGCGGCACCCTGACCGCCGTCGAGCTGCAGTGGGAGTTCCTGCGGCTGGCCCAGAAGTACGCCGACGACGTGGGGCTGGAAGCCGTCGGCGGCGATGAGGTCGGCCAGCTCGTCCTCGACCGCTGGGAGGCGACGCTCGCCGCTCTCGAGCGCGATCCCATCGCGCTCGACGGCCAGCTCGACTGGGTCACGAAGCTGAAGCTGCTCGACGCGTACCGCGAACGGGACTCGATCGACTGGGACGATCCCAAGCTGGCGCTGCTGGATCTCCAGTACCACGACATTCGCCCCGACAAGTCGTTGTACGAGCGGCTGGTGCGGGCGGGTAAGGTCGAGCGGTTGGTCGAGGAGCCAGATGTGACGACCGCCATGACCGAGCCACCTGCGAGCACCCGTGCCTACTTCCGGGGTCAGTGCCTGGCGAAGTGGGCCGACGCGGTGGTGGCCGCCAACTGGGACAGCCTCATCCTCGACGTGGGGAGCGATCCGCTGCGGCGCATCCCGATGATGGAGCCGCTGCGCGGAACGCGTGCGCACGTCGAGTCGTTGTTCGAGGAGTGCACGACCCCGGCCGAGCTCGTGTCTCGGTTGGCGTCGTAGGAGGAACATCCCCATGCCCGAGCGAGAGCGCAAGCAGCGCCCGGCGCCGAAGGAACGCGTCGACGAAGAAGTCGAAGACCTCGCGCCGTCCAAGCAAGGCGAAGAGCTGAAGGAAGAGCTCGACGACCTCTTGGACGAAATCGACTCCGTCTTGGAAGAAAACGCCGAGGACTTCGTAAAAAGCTATGTTCAAAAAGGGGGTCAATAGACCTTCTATCCGTTTCTCCTGAATAGGACGAAACGGTTTCGGACGTAGCTGTCACACCCTCTCCGCACAATCACTGCGTGAAGCGATGCAAGAAGTGCGGAGAACTCAAGTCGCTCGACGCCTTTTACACCGAGAAGGGC
>JBKPDN010000210.1:0-3046 GCA_046727875.1 Actinomycetota bacterium
CGGTCCGACAGCATCGCGGTCTCGTACTCGACGACCAAGGGCGTGACGTCGACCGCGCTGCACATCTGCGCCGACCGCAACCTCGTCGACTACGACGACCGGGTCGCCGAGCACTGGCCCGAGTTCGCGCAGAACGGCAAAGACGCGATCACGGTCCGGCAGGTGCTCTGCCACGAAGCAGGTCTCTACGACGTGGCGTCGTTCCTCGAACGGCCCGAGCAGATCCTCGACTGGGACGCGATGGTGGCGGGCCTCGAGCGGATGAAGCCCGCGTTCGAGCCCGGCACGAACAACGGCTACCACGCCGTGACGTACGGCTTCATCGTCGGGGAGATCGTCCGCCGGGTGTCCGGGCTCGGCATCACCGAGTTCGTGCGTCGCGAGATCGCGGAGCCGCTCGGGCTCGACGGTTGCTACGTGGGGCTTCCTCCCGACGAGATGGGTCGTCTCGTCGCGACGATCCCGCCGCCGGACGCCGGAGAGCTCGATCAAGACCCGGCAGCGATGCTGCGCATCGCCGAGCGCATGGGCCTCACGATCCGCCCCGAGCTCATCGCCGCCGCGTTGCCGCCCGTGCTGCTCGAGCCCAACACGGACCCTGCGTGGGTCGAGCAGCCGATGCCGTCGGGCAACGGCTGCTTCACCGCGCGGTCGCTGGCGCGCATGTATGCGTGCCTGGCCGCGGGCGGCGAGCTCGACGGTGTCCGGCTGGTGTCGGAGAAGACGATCGATCAGGCCATGGAGCCGCAGAACGACCGCCCCGACCTCATCCTCGGGTTCCCGATGCAATGGCGCCTCGGGTACCACGGCGTGATCACGTCGGCCGGGGTGCTGCCGGAGGCGTTCGGGCACAACGGCTACGGGGGCTCGGGCGCGTGGGCCGACCGGGAGCACGACCTCGCGGTCGGTTACACGCTCAACGCGCTCGGCAGCGCGTTGGCCGGTGACGTGCGCTTCATGGATCTCGGCGGTGCCGCCGTGCGCGCGGCCGAGGGCGCGCCAGTCGCCGTCCGAGACGTTCCGTGAACGTCCTGCTGATCACGACCGATCAGCAGCGCGCCGACTCGATCGGCGCCTACGGGAATCCGGTGTGCCAGACGCCGCACCTCGATCGGCTGGCGGAGCAAGGGACACGCTTCGCGGCATGCCGCACGCAGAACCCGCTGTGCCAGCCCGCCCGGGCCACCATCCTCACCGGCACCTACCCGTCGACGCACGGTGTGACGTGCAACGGCATCGACCTTCCCGCCGAGGCGGCGGCGGACTCGGTCGCGACTCTGTTCGCCGACGCCGGGCACGCGACGGGGTTCTTCGGCAAGGCGCACTTCGCGTCCACGTTCCCGTTGCTGCCGACGGGGCAACTCGAGTCGGTCGAAGGCTCGGCGGCGATGCGCGACGGTTGGACGGGGCCGTATTTCGGCTTCGAGCACGTGCAGCTGCTCCTCTTCGGGCACATGCTCCGCGTCGCGCCGCTGATGGGTCAGTGGAACTGGTGCTTCGGGCCGGCGCCGTTCGGTCTCCACTACGGGCGCTGGTTGTCCCGCGACGGGCACGAGCGCGGCGCGGACCGACTGCGCGCCATGCAGCCCGAGGCGGCGGGGCGGCGCTGGGATCACACGCAGACGTGGCCGAACGCGCTGTCCGAGGAGGACCATCCGACGACGTGGGTCGCCGACCGGGCCGACGAGTGGCTGCGGCGCGTCGACCGGCCGTTCTTCGGCTGGGTCTCGTTCGCCGACCCGCATCATCCGATGGACCCGCCCGCGCCGTGGTCGAACCAGTACACGCCCGAGGACGTGCTGGAAATGCTTCCCGCCGTCCACCCCGAAGAGTTCGACACGAAACCGGGGCTGCACAAGGTCTGGACCCAGGGCGACCGCGGCGGGCCGTACGAATGGGCGAACCCGGGCGGCGCCACGCTCACGCGCGAGGAGCTCGCGACCATGACCGCCGCGTACTACGGGATGGTCAGCCAGCTCGATCACCAGATCGGTCGGCTGCTCGCGACGCTGGACGAGCTCGGCCTGGCCGACGACACGCTCGTCCTGGTGAGCACCGACCACGGTGAGTTCCTCGGCGAGCACCAGATGATCTTCAAGGGACCGTTCGCGTACGACAGCCTGCTGCGCATCCCGTTGCTCGTGCGCGGCCCGGGCTTCGACGCCGGCGCGGTCGTCGAGGATCCCGTGGGCACCATCGACGTCGCTCCCACCGCGCTCACGGCCGCCGGGCTGCCCGTGCCGCCGCGGATGGAAGGGCGGCCGTTGCTCGCCGGGCCGCGCGAGCACGCGCTCACGGAGAACGACTTCCAGATCGTGCTCCGCCATCCCATGCGCACCCTTTCGACGCGGCGCTACAAGGTCACCCGGTACGAGGAACAGCCGGGCGTCGGTGAGCTGTACGACCTCGACGACGACCCCGGCGAGCTCGTCAACCGGTGGGACGACGCCGCGTACGGCGCGGTGCGCGGCGACCTGCTCGCCACCCTCGACGACGTTGCGAACCACGACGTCCGCTCGCTGCCGATGGTCGGCCTGGTCGCGTGACCGGGTGACGACCGTCACCTCGCCGCCCCCGGCGCGGAGCGGCATCATGCTCGTATGGCGTCCGAGCTGACTCTCCGCGCTCCGCCCGGAGGCGTCATCCGGGTGACCGCACGATCCGGCGACGTGCGCGTGACGGGGGAGGCGCGCGGCGACGTCGTGGTCACCGGCGCCCGTCACGCCGAGGTCACGAACGACGGCTCGGTCGAGGTGAAGTCGAGGTCCGGGTCGGTCGAGGTCCGCTGCCCCGAGGGCAGCGACGTGATCGTCGGCGCGAACTCCGGCAGCGTCGAGCTCCGGGGCCGACTCGGGTATGCGCGCGTGACCGTTGGGAGCGGGAGCGTGGTCGTCGACCACGTCGAACGGCTCGACGCGCGCACCGGATCGGGGTCGTTCGAGATCAGGGAGTGCGCGGGGGAGTGCCGGCTCAAGACGGGGAGCGGCAGCATCAAGTTCGTCCAATCCGGCGAATCCGACCTCGCCACCGGCTCGGGCACGGTGGC
>JBKPDN010000211.1:0-2501 GCA_046727875.1 Actinomycetota bacterium
GCCCTCGATGGCGAACTCGCGGAACGTGCGGCACACGTCGGTCAGCAGGTCGACCGAGTGCAGGAAGTTGAAGATCATCACCGGCTTGAACACGTTGAGCTCGAGGTTGCCCTGCGAGCCGGCGAACCCGATCGTGACGTCGTTCCCCATCACCTGCGTACAGACCATCGTCACGGCCTCGCTCTGCGTGGGGTTGACCTTCCCCGGCATGATCGACGAGCCGGGCTCGTTCTCCGGCAGGATCAGCTCGCCGAGCCCCGAGCGCGGGCCCGACGCGAGCAAGCGGATGTCGTTGGCGATCTTCATGAGCGAGGCGGCGAGCGTCTTGAGCGCGCCGCTCGCGAACACGAGGCCGTCATGGGCGGCGAGGGCGGCGAACTTGTTGGGCGCTGACACGAACGGCAAGCCGGTGATCTCTGCGATCTTCGCCGTACACCGTTCCGCGAACTCGGGCGGCGCGTTGAGACCCGTCCCCACCGCCGTGCCACCGATGGCGAGCTCGTACAGGCCCGGGAGCGCGAGCCGGATGCGCTCGATGTCGGCGTCGAGCTGGGCGACGTAGCCGCTGAACTCCTGGCCGAGAGTGAGCGGCACTGCGTCCTGGAGGTGGGTGCGACCAGTCTTCACGATGTCGCGGAACTCTTCGACCTTCACCTCCAGCGCGTCCCGCAGGGCTGTGATCGAGGGGATCAGCCGGTGCACGACCTCCTCGGCAGCAGCGATGTGCATGGCCGTGGGGAAGGTGTCGTTCGAGGACTGCGACATGTTGACGTGGTCGTTGGGATGCACCGGTGTCTTGCTGCCTCGTTCGCCGCCGGCGAGCTCGATGGCGCGATTGGAGATCACCTCGTTGAGGTTCATGTTCGTCTGGGTGCCGCTGCCGGTCTGCCAGACGTAGAGCGGGAACTCGTCGTCGTGCCGGCCGTCGATGATCTCGTCGGCCGTCTGCACGATGAGCTTCGCCTCCTCGGCCGCCAGCTTGCCGAGGTCCTGGTTCACGAGCGCCGCTGCCTTCTTGAGGATGGCCATGCCCCGGATCACCGCGCCCGGCATGCGGTCGTTGCCGATCGAGAAGTGGTGCAGCGACCGCTGGGTCTGCGCCCCCCAGTATCGATCGGCCGGGACCTCGACCTCACCCAGGCTGTCGGTCTCCCGTCGCGTCGGGTCGCTCATACCACGACGGTACCGCCGCGCGCCCCTATGAGGACTGATCCGGGTGGAAGCCCGATCGAGTAGACAGGCCGACGCGTGTCGGAGATCTACGACCTGTCGGATCGGTTCGTCGAGCGGATCGCCGCCCTCGATCCCGTCGGCGCGACCCTCGAGGGCCTCGCCGGCCACGACGACGAGATGACCGACTTCTCGCCCGACGGGTACGCCGAGCGGGACGCGCACACGCGCGCGACGCTACGAACACTGGCCGCGGCGACGAACACGGACGAACGTGACCGCATCGCGGCGGACGTGCTGCGCGAGGACCTCGAGACCAGCGTCGAGCTCTACGACGCGGGCGAGCACCTCCGAACGCTCAACATCATCGCCAGCCCGGTCCAGTCCGTGCGCATGTGCTTCGACATGATGCCCACCGAGACCGAAGCCGACTGGGACGTCATCGCGGCCCGGCTCGCGCTCGTGCCCGACGGCTTGTCGACCTTCCAGGCGAGCCTCACCGAGGGGGTGCGTCAGGGCCTCGTGGCGGCGCGGCGGCAGGCCATCGAGTGCATGCGCCAGGCCGAGACGTGGGGCGGTGTGAACGCCGAGACGCGCCCGTTCTTCCTCTCGCTCGTCGATCGGTTCGACGGCGGTGGCGTCGAGAACCAGGTGCTCCGCGACACGCTCGTCGACCAGGCCACGCGGGCGACAGAGGCCTACGCAGGGTTGGCCCGTTTCCTCGCCGACGAGTACGCGCCTCACGCAGTCGAGCGCGACGCCGTGGGCGCCGAACGGTACGCACTCCTCGGGCGTGTCTTCAACGGCATGCAGCTCGACCTGGACGACGCGTACGCATGGGGATGGGACGAGCTGCACCGCATCGAGCATGCGATGGACGAGGTGGCCGAGCGCATCCTCCCCGGCGAGACACTCAACGCGGTGATCGAGCACCTCGAGACGGACCCGAATCGCGCCATCGAGGGCGTCGAGGAGTTCCGGGAGTGGCTGCAGGACCTGCTCGACACGACCATCGCCAAGCTCGACGGTGTGCACTTCGACATCCCCGACCCGGTGAAACGGGTCGAGGCGATGATCGCCCCGCCCGGCGGCGCGGCCGCCATGTACTACTCGGGCCCGTCGGAGGACTTCAGCCGGCCGGGCCGGACGTGGTATCCGACGCTGGGCAAGACGCGCTTCCCGCTGTGGGGCGAGATGTCCATCTGTTACCACGAGGGCGTCCCCGGCCATCATCTCCAGATCGCGCAGGTGCGCTACCTGGCCGACGAGCTGAGCCGCTTCCAGCGGACGATCGCAGGTTGGTCGGGTCACGCCGAGGGATGGGCGCTGTA
>JBKPDN010000212.1:0-4034 GCA_046727875.1 Actinomycetota bacterium
GCGGCCGGGTTCATCATCGCGTGGCTCGCGATCGCCGGCGTGCCTCCGTTCGCGGGCTTCTGGGCGAAGGACGAAGTTCTCTCACGCGCGTACTTCGCCGGTGACTACGGCGTCTGGATCGTCGGCACGCTCGCCGCGCTCCTCACGGCCTTCTACATGACCCGTGAGGTCTGGCTCGTGTTCTTCGGCAACGAGCGCTTCCAGGCGGCAGGGGCGGCGGAGCCGCCACCGGAGGAGGAGCCATCGCTCGAGTCGCCGACCGTCCCGGCGTGGGTGCCGCCCAAGCCGCCGCGCCTGACGCACCCGCCCCACGAGTCACCGGTCACGATGACGTTCCCGATTGTGGCGCTGGCGGTGCTGGCGGCGGTGGGTGGGGTGATCAGCCTGCCGTTCAAGGGGATCGAGTTCCTCAATGTCTGGCTCGAGCCCGTCTTCGCCGACGCGCCCAAGATCGATGTCACGTCGTTCGCGGCCGCCTCGACGCTGGAAGGGATCTCGGTGATCTTCGGGCTGATCGGCTTGGCGATGGCGCTCAACATCTACCGGCGCGGGATCCCGACGCCCGAGGGTGACCCGCTGCCGCAACAGTTGGGTTTCGCCGGGCGGCTGTTCCAGCACGCCTACTACTTCGACGAGAGCATCGCCGCGCTCGTGCGCGGTCCCGTGTACCGCTTCGCCGACTGGCTGAACCGCGGCTTCGACCTCGGGATCATCGACGGCGCCGTCAACGGCGTCGCCACGCTCGTGCGCGACGCCGGCGGACGGCTGCGGCGCGTCCAGACGGGCCTGGTGCGCAACTACGCCCTCGGGGTTGTGCTCGGCGCCGTCGCCCTGCTGATCTTCCTCGCCGTGAGGGCAGGCTGATGCGCGACGCCGGCTTCCCGTTGCTGACGTTCATCATCTTCACGCCGCTCGCCGGCGCCGTGCTCGTCGCGTTCTTGCCCCAGCGGCGGCCCGAGCTCGCGAAGGCCGTCGGCTACGCCACGACCGCCGCCACGCTCGGCTTCGTCGGCTACCTGCTCTACAGCTTCGACACGAGCGTCTCGGGCTACCAGTTCGTCGAGAGCCACCAGTGGATCGGCACGCTGGGCGTCCGCTACGAGCTCGGCGTCGACGGCATCAGCCTGTTCATAGTGGCGCTCACAGCGCTGCTCTTCCCGATCGGCTTGCTGGCGTCGGACACGATCACCGAGCGGGTGAAGCCGTACACGATGTGGATGCTCGTGCTCGAGGCGTCCCTGCTCGGGGTGTTCCTCAGCCTCGATCTCATCCTGTTCTTCGTGTTCTTCGAGATCGTGCTGGTGCCGATGTACTTCATCATCGCCGGGTGGGGCCACGACCGGCGGGTGTACGCGGCGCTCAAGTTCTATCTCTACACCGCGCTCGGTTCTGCGTTCCTGCTCGTCGGGCTCCTCACGCTCGCGTTCCTGCACGGCCAAGACCACGCGCTCACGTTCGACGTGCGCACGCTCACCGCGTGGGCGCCCGGCGGCCTGTCGGACGGCACCGCCAAGTTGCTGTTCCTCGCCTTCTTCGCCGCGTTCGCGGTCAAGGTGCCGTTGTTCCCGCTGCACACGTGGCTGCCCGACGCGCACACCGAGGCGCCGACGGCGGGGTCGGTGATCCTGGCCGGCGTGCTGCTGAAGATGGGCACGTACGGGTTCTTGCGGTTCTCGCTGCCGCTGTTCCCAGACGCCAGCGTGTTCTTCGCACCGATGCTGCTGGTGCTGGCGACGATCGGGATCATCTACGGCGCCGTGGTCGCGGCCATGCAGCCGAACCTCAAACGCCTTATCGCCTATTCGTCGGTGGCGCACCTCGGCTTCGTCGTGCTGGGGATCTTCGCCCTGACCACGCAGGGCCTCGAGGGCGGGGTGTTCACGATGATCAGCCACGGCCTCACGACGGGCGCGCTGTTCCTCTTGGTCGGCTTCCTCTACGACCGGCGGCACACGTTCAACATCTCCGACTTCGGCGGGCTCTGGAAGGCGGCGCCGGTCTTCGGCGGCATCTTCCTCGCCGTGACGTTCGCGTCGATCGGGCTGCCCGGCTTCTCGGGATTCGTCGGCGAGTTCCTCGCCCTGATCGGCACGTTCATCGTGCACCGCCCGTACGCGGTGATCTCGGCCGTCGGCGTGATCCTGGCCGCCGTGTACCTGCTGTGGGCGTACCAGCGCGCGTTCACGGGCCCACCCGACGGGGAGAACGCGACGCTGCGCGATCTCAAGGTGCGTGAGCTCTTCGCCGTCGTGCCGCTGCTGGCGCTGAGCCTCTTCCTCGGCCTCTACCCGAAGCCCGTCATCGACCGGGTCGAGCCCTCCGTGCGCCGGGTGATCTGCGGCGTCGAGCGCGGCAGCGACTACAAGGAGCCGGCGGTGGCTACCCGAAAGGACGTGTTCGCCATCACGCGCGGAACCAAGCGGGAAGGCCTTGAGCGCAGTGACTGCGCCAGGATGAGCACCCGGGAGCTGGCAGGACGGTGATCGCCTCGCTGCTCACCCAGGCACGCGACGTGCCGTCGATCCGCACGCCCTCGGTCGACTGGCTCGCCATCTCGCCCGAGATCGCGCTGGCCGGCGCCGCCGTCGCGATCATCCTGCTCCGCTCGCTCGTGCGGCGGGGTTCATGGGTGTACCCCGTGTCGCTCACGCTGTCGTTCAGCGGGGTCAGTGCGGCTGCCGCCCTGATGGTCCGCCAGTGGCGCGAGGTCCAGGACCACGGCGCCATCACGACGGTCGCGGGCATGGTTCGGGTCGACGGCTTCGGCGTGTTCCTCGGCGGGGTCGTGGTCGCGGCAACCGTCCTCGCCCTGCTGCTGTCGGTCACGTACGTACAGCGCGAGCGCTTGGAAGGCCCCGAGTACCTCGCCCTGGTGCTGCTGTCGGCCACCGGCATGGTTGCGATGACGACGGCGAACGATCTCATCGTCGTGTTCCTTGCGCTCGAGATCCTCTCGATCCCGCTGTACGTGCTGGCCGCGTTCGACCGCCGCCGCCTCGCGTCGCAGGAGGCGGGGATCAAGTACTTCGTGCTGGGCGCGTTCTCGTCGGCGGTGTTCCTGTACGGGGTGGCGCTCGTGTACGGCGCCACCGGCACGACCTCGCTGAGCGGGATCGCGCGGTTCCTGGCCGCCAACACGTTGCTCGACGAGGGCGTGCTCCTCATCGGCCTCGGGCTGCTCATGGTCGGGCTGGGCTTCAAGGTGGCGGCCGTGCCGTTCCACATGTGGACGCCCGACGTGTACCAGGGCGCGCCGACACCGGTGACCGCGTTCATGTCGTCCGCGACCAAGGTCGCGGGGTTCGCTGCCCTGCTGCGGGTGCTGCAGGTTTCGTTCCCGCTGTTCCGGAACGACTGGCGCCCGGCGATCGGCGCGCTGGCCGTGCTGTCCCTCGTGCTGGGCAGCGTGGCGGCCGTGGTCCAGACCGATGTGAAGCGGATGCTGGCGTACTCGTCGATCGCGCACGCCGGCTACATCCTCGTCGGGTTCGCCTCCGCCGCCGTCGCGAACCGGGGAGCATCGTCCCGGGGGCTGCAATCCGCGCTGTTCTACCTGCTCGTCTACGCGTTCATGACCATCGGCGCGTTCGCGGTCGTGACGCTGGTGGGTCGCTCGTCGCACGACGCCCGCCACACGCTGTCCGAGTACCGCGGCCTGGCATCGAGGCGTCCCACGCTGGCGGCGTTGCTCGCGTTCTTCCTGCTCGCCCAGGCCGGCGTGCCGTTCACGGGCGGGTTCGTCGCCAAGCTCCAGGTGTTCGCGGCCGCCGTCGACGCCCATCAGTACTACCTGGCGATCGTCGGCGTTCTCGCCGCCGTCGTGGCCGCGTTCTTCTACCTGCGGGTCGTGGTGACGATGTACACCGGCGACGAGGAGACCGCCGAGGCGCCCGAGCCGGCCCGGTCACGGATCCGCATCGACCCGGCCGCAGCCCTGGTGCTCGCCGTCACGGCCGCGTTCACGCTCGTGATCGGCATCCTTCCCGGCACGTTCCTCGACCTCGCCAAGCACGCCACCTTCGTGTTGCGCTAGC
>JBKPDN010000213.1:0-3745 GCA_046727875.1 Actinomycetota bacterium
GCTCCCCCGCGACGCGGGGAAGCGGTGAGTCGCGGCGCCCTCGTCACGCTGCTGCTCGTCGCCGCCGGACTGCTCCTCCCGTTCGCGCTCGTCGGGCTCTGGACACAGCAGGTGCTGCTCGACCGCGAGCGGTTCACCAACGTGTCCGACAACCTCCTCGAGCGCGAGGCCGTCCGCCAGGCGCTCGCCGACGAGATCGTCACCCAGGTCGAGACCAGGCGGTCGTTGGGCGGGAGCGCACCCACGGTCACGGCGGGAATCGCGGGCGCGCTCGGGACACCCCAGTACCGCACGCTCTTCAAGGGAGCGCTCGGTGGAGTGCACGACCAGCTCACGTCGGACGAAGACACGCTCAGTCTCGATGTCGAGCCCGCGGTCGATCTCGCCCGCACGCAGAACGCCCAGGTCGCGAGGGCGCTGCCGCGGGGATCGGACGTGCCACCGATCGTCGTCGCCCGCCGGAGCGAGGTTCCGATTCTGTGGGGCGCGGTCGACGGCGCCCGGCGCGTCGCGGTGCTCACGCCGCTCGTCGTGCTGGTGCTGCTTGCACTTGCGGTCGCTGTCTCCCAACGCCGCTGGCGCATGGTCGGGATTGCGGGGACCGTGGTCGCGGGCGGGTCGCTCGCCCTGCTGGGACTCATGGCGCTGGCGAAGGCGCTCGTCGGGCGCAGCCTCGACCCGTTCTTCGCCCGCGACGGGTTCAACGCTGCGTGGGACGTCATCGCGCGCAGCCTCGCCAACACCACGCTCATCGTCGTGGTCGGCGCCGTCGTCGTCGGCGCCGGCGGGTTCGTGATCGACCAGATCCTGACGCGCCGCCCGTCGTACTGATCCGCCCTTCGATCTGACGCAACGTCAGGTCTATGCTCCGTCGCATGACCGACATCCCGAAGATCGTCTCCGTCGATGACCACGTCGTGGAGCCCGCCGACGTGTGGCAGTCCCGGCTCCCCAAGAAGTACCTCGACGTCGGGCCGCGAGTCGTGCGCGCGCCGCTGGGGGAGATGACGTTCGTCGGCGGGAACTTCTCGTACGAGAAGGGCGAGGGAAATCCCTGCGACTGGTGGCACTACGAGGACAAGAAGATCCCGCAGACGCGGCTGAGCGCGGCGGTGGGCTTCGACCGCGACGAGGTCAAGATCACCGCCATCACGTACGAGGAGATGCGCCCCGGTTGCTACGACCCGAAGGCGCGTCTCGAGGACATGGACGTCAACTGGGTCGAGGCGTCGCTCTCGTTCCCGACGTTCCCGCGCTTCTGCGGCCAGACGTTCATGGAAGCCACGGACATGGAGCTCGCCGACCTGTGCGTGAAGGCGTACAACGACTGGATGTTCGACGAGTGGTGCGGAGGCTCGAACGGGCGGCTGATCCCGTTGCCGATCATCCAGCTGTGGGACTCGCAGCTGGCGGCGGACGAGATCCGGCGCAACGCGGCGCGCGGCGGGCACGCCGTCGCCTTCACCGAGATCCCGCCGTTCCTCGGCTTGCCGTCAGTCCACGATCCCGATGGGTACTGGGACCCGTTCTTCCAGGCGTGCGCCGAGACGGGCACCGTCGTGTGCATGCACATCGGCTCGTCGTCGAGGATGCCGTCGACGTCGAACGACGCGCCGCCCGCGGTGGGCTCGACGCTGACGTACATGAACGCCGCGATGTCGCTCACCGACTATCTGATGTCCGGCGTGTTCGAGAAGTTCCCTGACCTCACGATCGCCTACTCGGAGGGTCAGATCGGGTGGATCCCGTACGTCCTCGAGCGGGCCGACGCGGTGTGGGACCACAACCGGGCGTGGGGTGGCGTCGCCGACAAGGTGAAGAAGCCGCCGAGCCAGTACTACCGCGAGCATGTGTACGGCTGCTTCTTCGACGATCCGCACGGTTTGCGGTCCCTCGAGGACATGGGCGTCGACACGATCACGTTCGAGACCGACTACCCGCACAGCGACTCGACCTGGCCCAACAGCAAGGAAGTCGCCGAGCGGCAGATGAAGGACCTCGACGACGACCAGATCCAGAAGATCGTGCGCGGCAACGCGATCCGTATGCTCCAGCTCGATCTGGACGAGTAGCTCGATTCAGGAAGCGCCGTGTCCGACAACGCCGACGAGCACGCCGGATCCGGTCGGCACTGGGCACAGAGACCGGGAGCGTTGATCGCGGTCGCCGTCGCGCTCTTCGGCGTGATCGCGGCGTTGCGCGTCGTCGTTTCCTCGCCCCGGGACGCGGTCGGGGTCCTGTTGTTCATCCCGATCGCCGCGCTGGGGGCGCGCTTCGGCACGCGTGGTGGGATCGTCGGCGCGCTCGTGGCCCTGGTGCTGCTCGTCATCACGAGCGCCGTCAACGGCGAGTCGATCACGACCTTCGGCTACCTCGCACGGGCAATGGCCTTCGTGTTGGTCGGGCTCGTGCTCGGTCTCCTGAGCGACCGCGTCGACCGTGCCAGACGGTTCGAGCTGCACCAACTCGAGCACTCGCCGCTGGCGATCATCGAGGCCGAGCAGACCGGGGTGATCGCACGTGTGAATCAGGCGGCCGAGCAGCTGCTCTCGCTCACTTCTCGTGAGCTCGTCGGCGAGCCGCTCCAGTTGCTGCTTCCGCAGCGCCTGCACGCCGCGTACGAGCAGGCCCGCGAGGAGTACCTCGCCGATCCCCGCTTCCAAACGGTTTCCGGCGTGGAGATGGCGGTGTGCGGCCGCGACGGAGTCGAGATCCCCGTCACCGTCAATCTGTCGCCGGTGCCCGTCGCATCGGGGCTTCTGGTCCGGATCACGCTGATTGACATCCGCAAGGAGGTCGAGCTGGAGCGCAGTCTGCGAGCCACGGCCCAGGAGCTCGAGCGCTCGAATACGGAGCTCGATCAGTTTGCCTCGGTCGCGTCGCACGACCTCCAGGAGCCGCTCCGCACGCTCTCCGGCTTCGCGCAGCTCCTGCAGCGCCAGCACGGTGAGAAGCTGGACACCGACGCCCAGGAGTTCATCGGGTACATCCTCGCCAGTGCGACGCGCATGCAGGACCTCATCAACGACCTCCTGGCCTACTCCCGCATCGGCCGGCGCGAGCTTCGCCCGGAGACGGTCGACACGAAGGAGCTCGTCGAGGAGGTCACCTGGACGCTCGCCTCTGCGATCGACGACGCCGGCGCCGAGGTCGTTGTGCACTCGCTGCCGCGCGTGGAGGTGGATCGGCGTCAGCTCGAGCAGCTGTTCCAGAACCTGATCTCGAACGCCATCAAGTTCCGAGGCCACGATCGTCCGCGGATCGACGTCTCAGCGGTGCAATCGGGTGACGAATGTGCGTTCTCGGTGGCCGACGACGGGATCGGGATCGACCCCTCGCAGGCCGAGCGGGTCTTCAAGATGTTCGAGCGGTTCCACGGCCGAGACCGGAACGACGGCACCGGCATGGGCCTAGCGATCTGTCACCGCATCGTCGAGCGGCACGGCGGGCGGATCTGGGTCGAGCCGCGCCCCGGTGGCGGGAGCGTCTTCTCCTTCACTGTCCCGATGACGACGGCTCTGCCGGCCTGACGAGGCCGATCCGTGTCGCCACCGCCACCGCCTCGAGCTTGGAGTGGGCGCCGAGCTTCGTGAGGATCCGCTGCACGTGATTCCGGACCGTGTGGTTGCTGATGAAGAGTCGCTCCGCGATCGTTCGGTTCGACAGGCCCTCGACGAGCAGCCGGAGGACCTCGAGCTCACGCGAGGTCAGGCTCGTGGTGCCGTTTCGGGTGTCCTTCCGGAGG
>JBKPDN010000214.1:0-5534 GCA_046727875.1 Actinomycetota bacterium
GCGGTGAACCACAGATTCCCGTCGGAGCCCACCGCGACGTCGCGAGGACGCACAACGCCATGACCAGAGTCAGTGAACACGGTGAACGGTTCGGCATCGGTCCGCGCCGGCGAAGCGTGGGACCGCCCGGGCGTTGCGGGATGGCGCGTGGTCGACGTGGTGGTGCTGCCGGCGGTAGCCCACAAGACCAGCCCGACGCTCACAGCGACAGCGACGACCCCGCTCAGTACCGCGAGGACTCGCTTGTGAGACACTCGCAACGCACGACCGTGGGTGGCGAAAGTGGACATGCGCTCTTTTTTCTGCTGGTCGAGGCGTGAACCTGACGCGGAAGATGTCACTGACGCAGGTCGAGCGCGGTGTGACGACGCGCGTGGCGCCAACGACTTCGATGCCGAGCGTGATTGGCTCATCCGGGCCCCCTTCTTCGCTGACCCGCCGAGCATGCGCCCGTACGGCGCGACCTTCTGCGCCAGCTGACACAGTCGGGGACGGCTGATGCGTCGGCGAGCAGCCGCGCGACCCGCCAAAGCGGGTCATAGGCCGCGAACTCGATGCGGCCCGCGGTTTCAGATCTAGGCGGTGAACGAGCGAAGAGCGTCCACGTTCAGGACAGCCACGCTCCGACGGCCGGTCCGCACGAGGCGCCGGTCTCGGAGCACCGCGAGTGCCCGTGAGACCGACTCGCGCGAAGCCCCGATGAGCTCCGCGATCTCCTGCTGCGACAATCGCACCTCGGCGGGATCGTGTCCGTGCGCTTTTCGTTCCGCCGCCAATTCAGCGAGGAGATGGGCGACGCGGCCGGCGGCGTCATTGGCCCCGAACTCGATGCGCCGACGGTCGGCCTCCCGCAGGCGGCCGATCATCATCCGCATGAGCCGGAGCACCGCGTCACCATGGTGAGCGACGAAATCCTGAAACTCGTCTGCGGTGATCACCCGGACGGTCAGCGGATCGAGTGCCATCGCGGTCGCCACGCGCGGTTCGGAATCGATCGCAGCAAGCTCACCAACCAACTCGCCGGGCCCACGGACGCCAAGGAGCGATTCGTTGCCGTCTTCGGTGGTCACGACGATCTTGACCCGACCTTCGAGGATCACGATCACGAAGTCGCTGGAATCGCCCTCGCAGAACACGCGCGCGTTACGCGGATATCGACGCTGACGCCCGCGAGCGAGCAACTCCGCGCGTTCATGTTCCGGTAGCGCACTTGCAAACCCTTCGACCGCAGAGGTCGCCGTCGTCATTCTCTCGACGGTAGCTGCGATTGCGCCGGGGGAGCGCGGAATCGGATTCAGTGCGCCAGTGGGCGGACCCCGGATCTTGCTGCCTACACCTCGGCGTCGACGCCCATGCAGGTCGCGGCCGCGTTCGGTTACCGTCCTGTTCGGCACCTCGTCAGCGAACCCGAAGCCTGAACACCTCGACGAGAACGTGGTCGGACCCATTCGTCGCATTTGGACGCCTTGACGACGCGCGAGCGCGGGTTTTAGTCTCTCGACTAACTCGTTTAGTCGTGCGTATAAGAGAGAGGCTGGGACGTGGCGGTTCCCGCGGAGCGGACCGAGACGAGAGACGCCTTCCTTGATGCGGCGGAGCGTCTGCTGATCGAGGTGGGGTACGCGGGGATCACCTCGAGGCGCGTTGCTGAGGAGGCCGGCGCCAATCAGGGCCTTGTCTATTACTACTTCGGCTCGATGGAGGAGCTCTTCGTCCAGGTACTCGAGCGGTTCACGGAGCGCCTGACCGAGCGCCAGCGGGCCATGTACGCCGGCGATGTGCCATTTCTCGAGAAGTGGCGCACCGCGATGCGGTTTCTCGACGAAGACCTCGCTGCCGGGTACCCGAAGATCTGGCTCGAGCTGCAGGCGTTGGCTTGGAATCGGCCTGAACTCCGCCAGCGTGTCGCCGACGTCAACGGACAGTGGCGAGCTGTGCTCACCGAGGCGTTTGGTCGTGCCATGAAGGACTACGGACTCGACCGTCGTCGACTTCCCGTCGCGGCCGTTGTCTCGCTGGTGATCACGTTCAACGAAGGAATGATGCTCGAGCGGTTGAGCGGCATCTCGGAGGGTCACCGCGAGCTGCGTCGCACGATTGACCGCTGGCTGCGATCGCTCGAGGCCGAAAAGGAGACAGGGGAGGAGCCGTGAGAGGTCGATATCCCGACACGGATGGTTACGTCGAGCGGGACGGCGTCAAGGTCTTCTACGAGGTGTTCGGTGAAGGAGAACCGACCATCTTGTTGCTGCCGACGTGGTCGATCTTTCACTCGCAGCACTGGAAGGCCCAGGTGCCATACCTCAGTCGCCACGCGCGCGTCGTGGCCTTCGACGGGCGAGGAAACGGCCGCTCCGATCGCCCCGCGGAACCAGAGGCGTATTCGCCGTGGGAGTTTGCTCAAGACGCGATGGCGGTGATGGACGCCACCGGCACGGGCGACGCGGTGCTGGTGTCGCTCTCGGTGGGCGCTTCGTGGGCGCTGACCGTGGCGGCCAGCTACCCCGACCGCGTCCGTGGCGCCGCGTTCATCGGTCCTTCCCTGCCGTTCGGGCCGTCGGATCTCGCCCAGGCGCTGGAGTCGTTCGACCAGCCGCTCGACTCGGAGGAGGGCTGGACGAGGTTCAACCGCCATTCCTGGCGGCGCGACTACCGGGGCTTCGTCGAGTTCTTCGTCGCTCAGATGTACACCGAGCCGCACTCCACAAAGCAGTTCGAAGACGGCGTCGGCTGGGGGCTCGAAACTACGGGGGAGACCTTGGTCGCGACGATCGACGCATTTGCCAACCTCGGCGACGCTGATGCGCGAACCGAGGTGCTGCGCGGGCTCTGCCAGAACGTCCGGTGCCCGGTGCTGGTCGTCCACGGCGACGAGGACGCCATCGCGCCGCACTCCTGGGGCGCGACGCTGGCCGAGCTCACCGGGGGCACGTTGGTCACCCTCGAAGGCTCCGGGCACTGTCCCCACACTCGCGACCCCGTCCGGGTCAATCTCCTTCTTCGGGACTTCGTCCAGTCGCTGCAGCCTCCCCAGCCATCCGAGCACCGCTGGACGCGCGGAAAGTCGCGGCGCAAGCGAGCTTTGTACATCTCGTCTCCCATCGGTCTCGGCCACGCCCAGCGCGACGTCGCCATTGCCGACGAGTTGCGAAGGCTGCATCCGGACCTCGAGATCGACTGGCTCGCGCAACACCCGGTCACCGCGGTGCTCGAGGCGAACGGTGAACGCGTCCACCCGGCGAGCGCGTATCTGTCCAACGAGTCCCGCCATATCGAGAGCGAGTCCGCCGAACACGACCTGCATTGCTTCCAGGCCTGGCGGCACATGGACGAGATCCTCGTCGCGAACTTCATGCTCTTCCACGACGTGGTTACCAACGAGGACTACGACCTGTGGGTCGGCGACGAGGCCTGGGAGCTCGACTACTACCTGCACGAGAACCCGGACCAGAAACGCGCCGCGTACTGCTGGCTGACCGATTTCGTCGGGTGGCTCCCGATGCCCGACGGTCGCGACCACGAGGCGTACCTCACCACCGACAACAACGCCGAGATGATCGAGCACATCGCCCGCTTCCCCAGGGTTCGGGACCGGGCGATCTATGTCGGCAACGCCGATGACATCGTGCCCGACGCGTTCGGGCCCGAGCTTCCCCTCATTCGCGACTGGACCGAGGCGCACTTCGATTTCTCCGGCTACATCACCGGGTTTGACCCCGCAGCCTTCGCCGAGCGCGACGCGTTGCGCGCCGAGCTCGGCTATCACCCCGATGAGAGCGTCTGCATCGTCACCGTGGGCGGATCCGGCGTCGGCGAGCACCTCCTGCGGCGCGTCATCGCCGCGTACCCGGAGGCCAAACGCCGAGTGCCCGAGTTGCGCATGATCGTGGTCGCCGGGCCCCGTATCGATCCGGCCTCACTACCGACATCGGACGGGCTCGAGGTCCGTGCCTACGTCCATCAGCTCTACCGCCATCTGGCCGCTTGTGACCTGGCGGTGGTCCAAGGCGGGCTCACCACGACAATGGAGCTCACTGCGAACCGCCGGCCGTTTTTGTATTTCCCGCTCCGTCACCACTTCGAGCAGAACTTCCATGTCCGCCACCGGCTCGAACGGTACGGCGCGGGACGGTGCATGGACTTCGAGACCGCGACGCCTGAGGTCATCGGCGCCGCCCTCGCCGAAGAACTGCGCCGCGAGGTCACCTACCGGCCCGTTGAGCCAAACGGCGCGGCCCGAGCCGCCGCCCGCATTGCCGAGCTGTTGTAAAGGGAGGGACAACCATGTTGACCGACGACTACAGCTACACCAACTGTCTCCAAGGATCGGTGAAGAACGCCTGGACGGTCGAGGACTGTTTTCAAGGCCGTACCTTCGACTTCTCCAAGCCGTTCCTGCCCGAGCGCATCGCCGGCGTCAATGACATCGCATGTCTCGACGAAGACGAGAAGCGCAAGCTCAACCAGATCCGCGGCAACAGCTACTGCCACATCTTCGCGTTTGTCGAGGAGTACATCGTCCCGATGGTCCTCGACCACGCCCGCCAGGATGTCTACGGAGACGAGACCCGCCTGTGGTCGCTGGTGCGATTCGCCGAAGAGGAAGTCAAGCACCAAGAGATGCTCCGGCGAGCGTGCGACCAGTTCGAAGAGGGTTTTGGTGTCACCTGTGAGCTGGTGCCCGGCCGGGAGGACGTCGCCAAGGTCGTGCTCGACACCTCGCCCTTGACGGCGCTCCTGCTCACGAGCCTGATCGAGTGGTTCACTCAACTCCACTACGTCGCTCACGTGCGCGACCACGACGACCTCGACGAGGTGTTCCGCGACATCTTGCGGTTCCACTGGATCGACGAATCGCGCCACGCCAAGCTCGACTCCCTGATGATCGACGAAGTCACGAACGACGTGGCGGCCGACGAGCGCGAGAAGGCGGTTGATGAGCTCCTGGAGCTCGGTATGGCGATCGATGGCCTCCTCGCCCAGCAGATCGAGCTCGACATCGAGGCCCTCGCACGCGCCACCGGGCGGTCCTTCTCGGACGAGGAAAAGGACGAGATCCGCGCCCTCCAGCGGCGCGCCTATCGCTGGACGTTCCTCGTGTCGGGATTGGAACACCCCAACTTCGTCCGTATCGTCGACGAGCTCACCGACTCCGGGACTGACAAAATAGCTGCCGCGGCACAGGCGCTGTCCGCCTAACGCCGTTCGACCGAAGGGAGGGGAACATGACGCGAAAGGTCATCGACTGCCGTGACTTTCCGAGTGAGACGAACTGCACGCTGACGATCTCGGGCCGCGAGTTCGAAGTGATGCAAGCTGCTGCCGAGCACGCGGTTACCACCCACGGCCACGAGGATGGTTCCGAACTGCGAGAGCAGCTCCACTCCATGATGAAGGACGAGGTTCCTGCGTGATCACGACCGACCAGGCATTCCCAGCCTAAGGTGCGGCCGAACCCGATGGCGCGGCAGCTCGGGCCGGGCGCTTGAGGCGATCGCGCCACGCAAACTGCGCCAATGCGACGTGGGCATACG
>JBKPDN010000215.1:0-2164 GCA_046727875.1 Actinomycetota bacterium
CGCGAGCACCTCGCGCAAGGGCGCCACCGCACGACGGAAGTGGACCATGCCCCGACGCAGGTCGAACACTTCCTTCGGGATGTTGTCGCCGGTGTCCGCCGAGAACACGATCTCCTCGACGTCGTCGAGGCGGTCGTCGAAGCGGTCGGCGACATCGAAGTAGCGGTCGACGATCACGTCCAGGAACGACCAGAGCAGAAAGCCTTCGTCCCAGGCCTCCTCTTCGGTGCGCTCCATCTCGAAGCGGCGGATCACCGGCTCGAGTGCGAACGCCCCGGGGTCGGCGGGGTTGTCGCTCGGCTGGCGAACCGAGAGCAGCCACCCGTCGCCGAACACGATGTCGATCTCGCGCGTGGTCAGGACGTCCTCGACGAGGGTGCAGTCGTGCACGGCGACGTGAAAGTGGTCGCGGTAGTGCTCGAGCTTGGTGCGCTGGCCCCCGTGATGGAGGTCCTCTGCGGCCAGGTGGCTGATCTCGAGCTGCTTCGTGAGGGAGTCAAGCTCCGAATCCCTGGGGTCGACGCAGTCGACCCACAAGAGCGCGTGCTTCGGGTCGATGAGGTCGGCGAGCTGGTCGGTCGAGGCGTCATCGTGCCCGTCGACGTCGGGGTGGTACAGCCATGCCCTGATCATTCGGGCCAGCGTAGAGCCGGGCGCGTCGCCGTCAGCGAACCTGACCGATCGGTCAAGAGATCGGTACGATGCCTCTGTGGCTGTCGAAGCGCCCGACATCACCGCCGAGCATCTGCGAGAGCAGACGCTCGCGTGGCTGCGCGACAACCTGCCGCCGGGTTGGATGGAGGCGGTCGACGCCGGCGACGACGAGAAGGTCGCCGCCCTCCGCAAGGAGGTCGACTACGCCGAGTGGTGCGTCCGCTTCGGCGAGGCCGGCTACGCGACGCCGACGTGGCCCAAGGAGGACGGCGCCGGGCTCTCGCTCACGCCCGCGCAGGCGAAGGTCGTCAACGAGGTCCTGAACCACTACCGCGTGCACCGGCCGTTCAACATCATCGGCATCGGCATGGGCGGCCCCACGATCATCTCGTGGGGGACCGAAGAGCAGCGGCAGCGCCTGCTGCGCCCGCTCGCCACCAACCAGGAGATCTGGTGCCAGCTCTTCAGCGAGCCGAGCGCCGGGTCCGACGTCGCCGGACTGTCGACGAAGGCGGTCCGCGACGGCGACGAGTGGGTCGTCAACGGCCAGAAAGTCTGGACGAGCCTCGCCCACCTCGCGAAGTGGGGCATGCTCCTGGCGCGCACGGCCCCCGATCTTCCGAAGCACAAGGGTCTGTCGTACTTCGTCGTCGACATGCAGGCGCCGGGCGTGACGGTGCGTCCCCTGGTGCAGATCACCGGCGACGCGGAGTTCAACGAAGTGTTCTTCGACGATGTGCGCATCCCCGACTCGATGCGCGTCGGTCCCGAAGGCGAGGGCTGGCGGGTCGCGATCACGACGCTGATGAACGAGCGGGTTTCGCTGTCGGGCGCGGGCTCCGTGAGCGGCGACACGGTCGGCGGTAGCCCGGTGTCACGGCTTCTCGAGCGCCACAAGGGCGTCACAGATCCGATGACCCGGCAGTGTCTCTCGCAGGCGTACATCGAGAGCCGGCTGATCCGGATCAACAACGAGCGGGCGGCAGCCAAGCGCAAGAGCGGGGGCGAGGTGGGGCCGGAGGGCTCGATCACCAAGCTCATGTCGGCGGAGTTCAACCAGCGTCTCCAGAACCTCGCCCTCGACCTCGAGGGCATCGGGGGCGTCGCGTGGGAGGGCGAGCAGGCGCAGCGCGGTCAGCGCGGCCGCCCCACGTGGCTCGCCGACGGCACCGATCGCGGCGCCCTGGCGCGGGGCTTCCTGCGAGCGCAGGCGAACACGATCGAAGGCGGAACGTCCGACATCATGCGCAACATCCTCGGTGAGCGTGTCCTCGGTCTGCCGAAGGACCCGGATGTGTCGCGCGACGTCGCATGGAAGGACGTCCTGCGGTCGGTATAAGACCCCCGCAGCGGCCATGAACCGAAAGCTGCGGTCGTACCTCCGCCGGCGGGGCGTCCCGGCGGAAGAGATCGCCCGAGCCGAACGCGAGGGCAGGGTGCTGTTGCTGGCGTTCGACTACCAGCTGATGCCGGGGCGGCCCCGCTACACGTTCGCGGAGGCCTGCCGTCG
>JBKPDN010000216.1:0-10879 GCA_046727875.1 Actinomycetota bacterium
TCATCAAGCTCGAGATCTTCTACACCGTCGTGCCCGTGATCATCGTGGCCGTGCTCTTCGCCTTCTCGTACCGCACCCAGAACGAGGTCGACGCGCTCAGCAGCAACCCGGCGGCGACGATCGACGTCAAGGGATTCCAGTGGCAATGGCAGTTCCACTACCGCGACGACGACGTCACGGTCACCGGTCTCCCGAGCAAGCCGCCGACGATGGTCCTCCCGGTCGATCGAACGGTGCGGCTGATCCTCACGTCACCGGACGTGATCCACTCGTTCTACGTGCCCGAGTTCCTGTTCAAGCGCGACGTGATCCCGGGAGTGACGAACAAGATCGATCTCACCGTCCGGGACAAGGGCACGTACACGGGCCGCTGCGCCGAGTTCTGCGGGCTCGACCACGCCAAGATGACCTTCGAGGTGAAGGCGGTGAGCATGGCCGACTATCGCTCCTGGATCGCGACGCAGCAGGGCGCGGCGAGCCGAGCGACGCCATGACGGTCACGACCGACCGACCGGAACCGGCTCCCGCGCCTGCGCCCACGCCGCGCCCCAACGTCGGGATCCTGCGCTGGCTCACGAGCACCGACCACAAGGTGATCGGGCTCAGCTACCTGGTGACGTCCTTCCTCTTCTTCTGCGCGGGTGGGCTGCTCGCGCTCGCCATGCGCACGCAGCTCGCGCAGCCGAACGAGAAGATCCTGAGCCCCGAGACCTACAACGAGTTCTTCACGATGCACGGCAGCATCATGATGTACCTGTTCGCCGTGCCGTTCGCCTTCGGGCTCGCGAACTACATCGTCCCCCTGCAGATCGGCGCGCCCGACGTGGCGTTCCCGCGGCTCAACGCGCTCGCGTACTGGATGTACCTGTTCGGCGGGCTGGTGATGGTGTCGGGGTTCCTCACCGCCAGCGGGGCCGCGAACTTCGGCTGGTTCTCGTACGCACCGCTGTCGGGAGCGACGTACGCACCCGGAGCGGGTCCCGACCTCTGGATCGTCGGGGTCATCGTGACGAGCACCGCGACCATTCTCGGCGCCGTCAACATGGTCACGACGATCTTCATGCTGCGGGCGCCGGGCATGACGATGTTCCGAATGCCGATCTTCACCTGGAACATGCTCGTGACGAGCGTGATGGTGCTGCTGGCGTTCCCGGTGCTCACGGCCGCGCTCGCGATGCTGTTCGCCGACCGTCACCTCGGCGCGCACATCTTCGCCGTCCAAAAGGGCGGCACGCCCGTGCTGTGGCAACACCTGTTCTGGTTCTTCGGCCACCCCGAGGTGTACATCGTGGCGCTGCCGTTCTTCGGCGTGGTGACCGAGATCCTGCCCGTCTTCTCGCGGCGGCCGGTCTTCGGCTACAAGGGGCTGATCTTCGCCACGCTCGCGATCGGAGGCCTCTCCACCGGTGTCTGGGCCCACCACATGTTCGCGACGGGCGTGGTGCTGCTGCCGTTCTTCAGCGCCCTGTCGCTGCTCATCGCGGTACCGACGGGGGTGAAGTTCTTCAATTGGATCGGCACGATGTGGCGGGGGCAGCTCCGCTTCGCCACGCCCATGCTCTTCACCGTCGGGTTTCTCGTCATCTTCCTGCTCGGCGGGCTCACCGGAGTACTTCAGGCCATGGCGCCGATCGACTTCAACGTCACCGACACCTACTTCGTCGTGGCGCACCTGCACTACGTCGTGTTCGCGGCGGCGGGGTTCGCAGGGTTCGGGGCGATCTACTACTGGTTCCCCAAGTTCACCGGTCGCCTGATGAACGAGAAGCTCGGCAAGTGGCACTTCTGGCTGCTTTTCATCGGCTTCAACGTGACCTTTCTCGTCCAGCACCAGCTGGGCATGGAGGGAATGCCGCGACGGGTCGTCACCTACCGCGAGAGCGATGGCTTCGGCGGCCTCAACCTGATCTCGACGATCGGATCGTTCATCATCGGCGTCAGCGTGCTCATCTTCGCCTGGAACCTGCTCCGGTCGCTCCGCCACGGCGCAGCGGCGGGGAACGATCCGTGGGACGGCCAGACGCTCGAGTGGGCGACAACGTCGCCGCCGCCGGAGCGCAACTTCGACTCGCTCCCACCCATCCGATCCGAACGACCCTTCTGGGACCAGAAGTACCCGGAGCTCACGCGCAGATGAAAGTCGAATCGTTCTTCTATCTCGGCGTCACCGCGTTCTTCGTCGTGATCGGGACGATCTACTGGTTCACGAGCTACGAGGACGCCGGCACCACGATGCTCGCGGCGAGCTCGCTGCTCGGCCTCCTCGCCGGCGGGTACCTCCTTCTCCAGGCGCGCAAATTCCCCCCGCGGCCCGAGGACCGTCCCGACGCGACCCTCGCCGAAGGCGCCGGCCCGGTCGACCAGTTCCCGTCCTCCACCATTTGGCCCTTCGTGTTCGCGTTCGGCGCGGTCGTGTTCGCCACCGGCTTCGTGTTCGGGGTCTGGGTGATCCTCGGCGGCGCGATCGTGTTCGTCGCCGGCGTCGTCGGCATGATCCGCCAGAGCCGCGACACCGCGCCGCGGGATCAGGATCGCGAGGACTCGACCGGCTCCTCGACCTCGACGTAGCCGCCCTCGTCGGTGCGCGAGATGAGCTCGGCGCCGGGTGGTCGCTCGGGCTCGCCGGCGACGGGGCTGCGGGCGGCCATCTCCTTGCATAGCCGGTACGTGAAGTAGCCCGCGACCAGCGGCAGCACGAACAGGGCGAAGCGCAGGATGTTGGTGATGAGGTTCACGGACACGTTGAACCGGGCTGCGAGCACGTCGTTGCCCCCGGCGACGAACAGCACGAAATAGAAGGCGAGCGCGGCCACGCCGATCGCCGTCCGGACCGGCCGGTCGCGGGGCCGGTCGAGCAGGTGATGCTCCTCGCGGTTCTCCCTGGTGAAGCGGCCCTCGAGGAGGGGCCACGCGTACAGGAGCGTGAACGTGATCCCGGGCAGCAGGACGCCCGAGAAGAACGGGTTGGGGATCTCGTGCCCCCAGACGCGTATCTCCCATCCCGGGAGCAGCCGCAACGATCCCTCCAGCCACCCCACGTACCAGTCGGGCTGGGAGCCGGAGCTCACTGCGGCGGGCTGGAACGGCCCCCAGATCCACACCGGGTTGATCTGGGCGAGGCCGCCGAGCAAGGCGCACACGGCGAACACGAAGAAGAACAGCCCCAGGGTCTTGGCCGTGAACGTCGGCCACAGCCGTGCGCCGACGACGTTCCTCTCCTTGCGCGCCTTCCCCCGGAACTGTGTGTGCTTCTGACGGACGAGGATCGCCAGGTGTGCGCCCAGGAGCGTGGCGATCGCGACGGGGACGATGAGGATGTGGATCACGAAGAACCGGGTGAGGACCTCGTTCCCGGGAAACTCACCTCCGAAAATGAGGAAGGCGGACCACACCCCGACGAGGGGCACGGAGAGCACCACCGAGTACGCGATGCGAAGGCCGGTGCCGGAGAGCTGGTCGTCGGGGAGCGAGTAGCCGGTGAACCCGTTGGCGATGGCGAGGAGGAGCAGCGTCACGCCGATCATCCAGTTGAGCTCACGCGGCCGGCGGAAGGCGCCGGTGAAGAAGATGCGCATGAGATGGGCGATGATCGCCGCCACGAAGATCAGCGCCGCCCAATGATGGATCTGGCGCATGACGAGCCCGGCCCGGACGTCGAAGCTGATGCGCATCACGGACTCGTACGCCTGCGACATCGACACGCCCTTCAAGGGCGCGTAGCTGCCGTGGTAGACGACCTCCTTCGTGCCGGGTGTGAAGAAGAACGTGAGATAGACGCCGGTGAGGACGAGGATCACGAAGCAATAGAGCGCAACCTCGCCGAGCATGAACGACCAATGGTCGGGGAACACCTTGTTGAGCGTCGTGCGCACGAAGCGCGCCGCACCGAGTCGTTCGTCGAACCAGCGGGCGAGGCGCTTGACGATCACGAGCCGCGGTTCCAGAAGCCGGGGCCGACGGGCTCGGTGTAGTCGCTCTGGGACTGCAGGAACCCGTTCTCGTCAACCTTGAGGGGGAGCTGCGGCAGCGAGCGGGTCGCGGGCCCGAACACCGGCTCGGCGCCGTCGGGCACCGAGAACGTCGACTGGTGGCACGGGCACAACAGCTTCTTGTACTGCTGCTGGTAGAGGCCGACGGGGCAGCCCGCGTGCGTGCAGACCTTCGAGAACGCGACGTACCCCCGCGGGCCCCAGTCCTCGCGGCCCGGGCGGGTGACGACGTCGCGGTTGGACAACCGGATGAGGATCGTCTGCGAGTCCTCGACGTCGACGTGCCCCTCGGGGAAGACCGTGATCGCGCCGCCGACCTCGAGCGTGGTGACCGAGACGGGTTCGCCCTGCTCGTTGACGACCGGCGAGCCGCGCCGCCACTTCGTTTGGAACAGCGACCGGCCCGGGTTCGGGCCGAGCGAGCGAATCGGGAACAGCGCCGCCAGCCCGATTGCACCCGCCGCCAGGCCGAGCATCTTCACGAGGAACCCGCGCCGCGACAACCACCCCTCGCCGCGCTCGAAGTCCGCTGCGAACGCGGCCGTGTCGTCCTCGCTCGACGGCAGCTCATCGCGCTCTTCGACGTAGGGGCCCTGCGGGAGCAGGTTCTTGGCGACCTGCACGAATCCGAACCCGAGCCCGCCCAACGCGACCGCCAGCAGGATCCCTTCGATCTGGCTCTGGCCGCCTTGGAAGTACGTCGCCGCAAGCCCGACCGACGCCGCCGCCGTCACCCCGAAGGCGAGGCCGGTCAGGTTCGTCGCCCGTCGTTCGCGTTCCTCGTCGTTCACGATTCCTCGCTCGGCGCCGTCGCCGCGGGCGGAGCTTCCCGCATGGCGCGTGGCTCGATCCAGCGGGTCGCGAGCATGAGCGCGCCGAGCCCCACGAGGATCGCGACGAGTCCTTCGGTGATCGGGCCGACGAGCCCGAGCGGCAGCCCACCCGGGTCGTCGGGGTCCTTGAGGTACTCGACGTAGCGGACGATCGAGTTGACCTGCTGCGGCGTGAACGTCTCCGGACCGAAGACCGGCATGTTGCCCGGCCCAGTACGCATGGCCTCACCCACCTCGACCGGGGTGGCGTTGTGCAGCGTCGGCGCGTCGCGTCCGAGGCTCAGCGAGCCGCCGTTGCCGGCCGCGCTGTGGCACGCAGCGCAGTTGTCGAGATACAGCCGGCCGCCCTCCTGGAGGTCACCGGGCGGGTTGTGCACATCGGGGATCGGTGGGCCGGAGCCGAGGGACGCGACGTACGCGACGAGATCGTCGATCTCGGCCCGTGTGTAGGGGGACGGCTTGCTGACGGATTGCCGGTCCGGTGACGTGTTGGGCATGCGGCCGGTGCTCAGCTGGAAGTCGGCGGCCGCCGCGCCGGCGTCGCGCAGCTCGGGGCCCTGGCCGGTTCCTTCCCCGTCGGCGCCGTGGCAGGACGCGCAGCTCGTGAGGTACAGCCGGCGGCCGCGCGCGACGGCGCCGGGGTCCAGCCCGCGCGGGCCTTCGGCCTCTCCGACCGCCGCGCCCATCGCGTGGACGAAGCCGAGCGCGAAGCACGCCGCCACAACCGGGGCGGCGACCAGCGCGGTGACGACCCGGCGAGACATCTATGCGTTCACCGAATGATGAAGATCGTCGTGAACAGGCCGATCCAGACGACGTCGACGAAGTGCCAGTAATAACCGATCGAGTCGACCACAGGCCCGCGACGCTCGACCGGTCCTGGACCCGTTGCGACCGCCAGTGCGACCAGCATGAGCAAGAGGCCGGCCAGCACGTGCAACGCGTGAAAGCCCGTCATCAAGTAGTAGATGGAACCGTAGGAGTTCGACGAGACGCTGAAGTCGAGGGAGAGGAACTCGCGGATCTGGTTGGTGAGGAACAGCGCGCCGAGCGCGATCGTCAGCAGGATCCAGCGCGCCATCGCCGCCCGATCTCCGCGCTCGAGGGATCGGACGGCGAGGATCATCGTGCCGCTCGAGGCGATCAGGAACAACGTGAAGATCCCGGACAAGAGCGTCTCGAGCTCGACGCCGGGCGGGGGCCACACCCGCGCCTCGGCCTTCAGCGTGAAGTAGGCCGCGAACAGGCCGCCGAAGAACATGAGCTCCGAGGCCAGCCAGACGACGGTGCCGACCGCCAGCATCGAGGGCTGCTGCCGCGTCGGGACTCTGTGGTCGCCGTCGCGAGCTGCGGTCTCCGCCGCCACACCGTCCATGGTTCTCCCGGGTCGCCGTCGCAGGCTCCGGCTCCTGCGGCGAAAGTCAGCAAAGCCGCCGTCGCCGCCGGCCGACAGGTTGGCACACGCCCGGCCGGCCGTGGCGGCTTCCGGGTTACGGTGACGGCGTGACCGGCCTGGTCGCGCCGCCCGCGCCGTCGTGGGACATCCTCGTCACCGACTGGTCACTCGACGTCACGTTCCCGGTCGTCCTCGTGGTGGCCGCCGCGTACCTGGTGGGCGTGCGACGGCTCCACGCGCAGGGCCGGTCCTGGCCGGCGACCCGGACGGTTCCCTTCCTGTCCGGCCTGGCTGTCATCCTGATTGCGACGGAATCGGGGATCGCGTCCTACGACCGTGTGCTGTTCAGCCTCCACGTCGTCCAGCACATCTTGCTCGGCATGGTGGCCCCGCTTCTGCTTGTCCTCGGTGCGCCGGTCACCCTCGCGCTCCAAGCCGGCTCGCGTCCTACGCAGCGGCTGGTCCTGCGCGTGCTGCGCAGCGGTCCTGCTCGCGTGCTCACCCACCCGCTGACGGCGTGGCTGCTGTTCGGCACCAGCATCGTCACGCTCTACTTCACGCCGTTGTACGAGCTGTCGCTCTCCAACGGCTGGTTCCACGTCGCCACCCACGCGTACTTCGTCCTGGCGGGAACGCTGTTCCTGGCCCACGTCGTGGGGCTCGATCCGATCCCGCACGCGCTCGGATACGGCGCCCGGCTCCTCTACGTGTTGGTGCTGTTGCCCTTCCACACGTTCGTCGGCGTCGCGTTGTTGACCATGAACACCGTGATCGCGGCGGGGTGGTACGACCACGTCGAGCGGTCGTGGGGCGCCGCTCCGCTCGCCGACCAGCGGACCGGCGCCGGGCTGTTGTGGATCTCGGGCGAGTTGTTCGGGTTGCTGTGCATCGGCATCGTCACGTACCAGTGGATGGCAGCCGAGGAAAGGGCTGCGGCCCGCCACGACCGCCGCCTGGACGGCGTCGACGGCGCCGGCGCCGGACCGGAGCCGATCGTGGCGCGAGGCGATAGCTAACATCGGCCGAGCGAGAGTCACGCCCGCGACCGTGAAGGAATCGCCTCCATGGAAGTCCGCATCGGTGTCGTGCACACGCCGAAGGAGCTGACCGTCGAGCTCGACGGCGGCGTCGAGGACGCGTTCAAGATGATCGACAAGGCCATCAAGGGCGGCGACTCGATGGTCTGGCTCACCGACTCGAAGGGGCGGCGGGTCGGCGTCGCGCTCGACAAGCTGGCCTACGTCGAGGTCGACTCGGAAGAGGGAGCGAAGCGGGTCGGGTTCGGCGGCATCTGACGCATGCAGCCCGCGCCCGACCTCCTGGCGCGGCGCCTGCTGTTCTTCACCGGCAAGGGCGGGGTCGGCAAGAGCACGGTGACCGCGGCGACCGCGCTGCTCGCCGCCGACCGGGGCCAGCGTGTGCTCGTCGTCGAAGCCGACGACAAGGGAGCCATCCCCGGCAATTTCGAGCAGCCGTCGGTCGGCTTCGAGCCTCGTGAGGTCTACCCCGGTGTGTGCGCGATGGCGATGCGCACCGAGGACTCGCTGAAGGAGTACCTCAAGCTCAACCTGCGCGTCCCGGTCCTGGGCCGGCTCGGCCCGCTCGCCCGCGTGCTGGACTTCGTCGCCACCGCCGCGCCCGGCGTGAAGGAGATCCTGACGGTCGGAAAGGTGTGCTGGGAGGTCCGCGAGTCGATCGAGGGGCGCGCCGACTGGGACCTCGTCGTCGTCGACGCCGCCGCCACCGGCCACATCATCGGCCAGCTCGACGCACCCCGCGCGATCCAGGAGCTGGTCTCGGTGGGCATGGTGCGCGAGCAGACCGACTGGATGGTCGACCTGCTCTCCGACGCATCCGTGACCCGGCTCAACGTCGTGGCGACGCCGGAGGAGATGCCGGTCAACGAGACGATCGAGCTCGTGCAACGCGCCCGGGCCGAGCTGTCGGTGCCGCTGGGCGCGGTCGTCGTGAACCGCGTCCTTCCGGAGCTGTTCACCCACGCCGACGAGGAGACGTTCGAGGCGCTTCGCAGCGACGATGCCCGCGCCGTGCTCACCGAGCGGGTGGGATCGGGCGGTACGGCCGTGCTCGAAGCCGCCCGGCTCGCCGTCTCGTTGCGCCGGACGCGCGCCGCGCACCTCGCCGAGCTGCGGGAGGCTGTCGAACTGCCGATGCTGTACGTCCCGTACCTCTTCGTGCGCGACCAGGGTCTGCGGGTGACCAAGATGGCGGCGGACGCGCTCGCCCAGGAGCTGGGGCTGTGACGCCCGCCGAGCGCCGGGCGACGAGCATCGAGTCGCTCCTCGCCACGAAGGAGATCGTTGTCTTCTGCGGGTCGGGGGGCGTCGGGAAGACGTCGGTCGCGGCTGCCGCCGGCGTCGCCGCCGCGACGCGTTTGGGCGGCAAGGTGCTCGTGCTCACGATCGACCCCGCCCGCCGGCTGGCGAACGCGCTCGGGCTCGAGGACTTCGGCAACGTCGAGAAGCAGGTGCCGGTGGAGGCGCTCAAGGCGGCGGGGCTCGAGCCGCGGGGCGAGATGTGGGCCGCGATGCTCGACACGAAGCGCTCGTGGGACGAGCTCGTCCTTCGTCACGCGCCCGACGAGGAGACCGCCTACCGGATCCTCGAGAACCGCCTGTACACCAACATCACGGGTCGGTTCGTGCAGAGCCACGACTACATCGCAATGGAGCGGCTCTTCGACGTCCACACCACAGGGAAGTACGACCTCATCATCATCGACACGCCCCCGACGCGGAACGCGATCGACTTCCTCGAGGCGCCCAGCCGCATGGCCGACTTCTTCGGCGGCCGCCTGCTGCGGTGGCTCACGATGCCCTACCGGATGGGCGGCCGGCGCGGCGCACGCATCATCAACGTCGCCAGCCGGCCCTTCTACCAGCTGGCCGACCGCATCCTCGGCAGCCAGTTCCTCCAGGACATCGCCGAGTTCTTCCTCAGCTTCCAGTCGATGTACGACGGGTTCAGCAAGCGGGCGCAAGCGGTCGAACGGCTCCTGCACGATCGAAGGACGACGTTCGCCGTCGTCACCACGCTCGAGGGCGCGCCGCTCCGCGAAGCGCAGTTCTTCTGCGAGCAGCTCATCAAGCGTGACTTCCATCTCGGGGCTCTCGTCCTGAACAAGACGCTGCCCGAGTACCTGCTCTCCCCCGATGCGGCACGGGCGGCTGACATCCTCTCCGTCGACGCCGGGCCCATCGCCGAAGCGCTGGCGCGTTCCGGTGCCGCCGAGCTGGCCGACGCGCCCCGCACGGCTCGGGTGCTGCGGACGATCGGCGAGTCGTTCAAGAACTTCGCCGTGGTGGCGACCCGTGAGGCCGAGCTCAAGACGGAGCTCGGGCGGGTGCCGGACGTGGTCGCGAACGTTCCGAACTTCGAGGTCGACATCTACGACGTCAGTGGCTTGGCCCGCATCGGGGACGCTCTGTTCAACGCGTGATCCGCCCGGTTTCGCGAACACCGCCGGTACGATTGCTGCATGACGCTCGGCGAGATGGCGCGCACGAACACGGGTCTCGGTGGCGCGGCGCTCACGCACGCGCAGCGGCTTGTCGCGTCCTGGCAGCTGCTCGCCGACCTGTGCTTCTCCGACTTGCTGTTCCTCGCCCCGATCGAGGGTGAGGACGGCCGCCGCTTCGTCGTGCTGGGCCAGGTGCGTCCGACGACCGACCAGACCCTGTACACCACCGACATGGTCGGCACGGTCGTGGGTGAGATCGAGCGGCCGATCGTGACGCGGGCGTGGCGGTCGGAGGAGATCATCGAGGGCGAGGCGACGGTGCTCGGCGCGCCGGAGCGGGCCCGCATCCGCTGCATCCCGATCCGATGCGAGGGGTCGATGATCGGCCTCGTCACCCGCGAGACCCCGGTCACGTTCGGGCGCCGACGGGGCGAGCTCGAGGGCCATTACTTCTGGGTGTTCGACCGGTTCGCGCGGATGATGGCCGAGGGGAGCTTCCCGTTCGCTCGCGATGAGGTCGAGTTCGAGGACGCGCCCCGCGTCGCCGACGGGGTCATCGTCTTCGACGGTGACGCCCAGATCCGGTTCGCGAGCCCGAACGCGATCAGCTCGCTGCATCGCATGGGGATCCACGCCTACGCCTCCGGGCAGCAGCTCGCCGAGATCGGCTTCGACCAGGACGCGGTCGACGCTGCGCTGTCGGCGCGCCTCCCGGTGACCGAGGAGGTCGAGCGCGGCGACGCGTCGATCCTGATCCGGGCCATCCCGCTGCTCGAGGACGGCGCGGCCGTCGGCGCGGTGCTGCTCATGCGCGACGTCACGGATCTGCGCCGCCGCGACCGCATGCTCCTCTCCAAGGACGCAACGATCCGCGAGATCCACCACCGGGTGAAGAACAATCTCCAGACGATCGCCGCGCTGCTCCGGCTCCAGGGCCGGCGCCTGTCATCGGAGGAGGCGCAGGACGCGATCGAGGAGTCAGAGCGGCGGATCCGATCGATCGCGATCGTCCACGAGACGCTCTCCCGCGACGCGGGCGACGTCGTGCCGTTCGCCGAGGTGGTCAAGCCGCTGGTGCGGACGGTGGAGGAGAGCGTCACGACTGCGGAGGTGACGCTGCACTTCGATGTGCGAGGTGATGCCGGCGACCTGCGCGGCGATGTCGCCACCGCGCTCGCGG
>JBKPDN010000217.1:0-3919 GCA_046727875.1 Actinomycetota bacterium
CCGGTCGACCGCTTTCGACGCTCGGCGACGGGTGCCGTCGTTGCCGCCGGGCTGCTCGGCCTACGCGACGCGCTGGAGGGCCGTCCCGAGAAGGAAGAGGTCACGATCGTCAACGAGGCGCCCGGTGCGCCGCCTCGCGACCTCGAAGTCGTGATCGACTTCGAGCATCCCGAGCGGTCCGTCGCGGTCGTCCGGCACCCGGACGACGACGCCGACGAAGACCGGAGCTAGCCCCGGCTCGAACCGCTCCCGGCGTCGAGGCGCGCGGTCAGGCGCTCGAGGAACGCCCGTCGTTCCGTCTTGAATGCGGCGTCGGTCGGGCGTTTGCCCGTCACGAGCCGCGTGATCTGCGGGAACGCGAACGGGAACATCGCGAGCGCCAACTCCGACAGCACGAGCTGCTCGGCGTCGAGGTCGCCCGGGAGCTCACCCCGGCGCTGCGCCGCGCGCACGTCGTCGCACCACTCGGTGAGCGAGTCCTGACGGAGGAGCTCCTGCTCGACCTGGCGACGGCGGCCGCGCTCGAGCCCTTCCCACATGAGCAGCCGCACGTAGTCCATCGAGCCCTCGAGGCGGTCCTGGAGCTCGGCAATCCGCCCCGGCCCGATGCGGTCCCGCTCGCGTGTCGTCGGCGCCCGCTCCGCCAGCCGTTGCCGCAGGACGGCGCGGAACAGGTCGTCCTTCGAGCCGAAGTAGTAGTAGAGCATCCGCTTGTTGGTGCCCGCCCGCTCGGCGATGGCGTCGACACGGGCGCCGTCGATGCCCTTGGCGGAGAACTCCTGCAGCGCGGCGGCCAGGATCCGCCGGCGGGTCCCCTCGGGGTCCCGGAGCTTGGAGCGCTCGGGCTCGCCGGCGCCGGCTTTGGCGCTCCCGGTGGCCGTGGTCTCAGGCATCCTCCACCTTTGCGTCAGCCCGGCGGGAACCGGTAAAGTGTACTAACTGGATAGTTAAGAGTAGCACCTCGCCTCCAGGAGTGCAGCTGACCACCCTCGCCGACCGGCCACCGCAGACGCGCGAGCCCGAGCGTTCCCCCGACGCCACCCACGACCGCCGGTGGTGGATCCTCGGCGTGCTCTCGTTGTGCGTCGTCGTGATCGGCGTCGACAACACGATCCTCAACGTCGCGCTCCCGTCGATCGTGCGCGCCCTCGACGCGTCCGGGTCGCAGCTGCAGTGGATGGTCGACGCGTACACGATCGTGTTCGCGTGCCTGCTCCTCACGGCGGGCTCGATCGGGGACCGGTACGGGCGGCGCCGCACGCTGTTGTTCGGGCTGGCGTGGTTCGGCGTGTTCTCGGCTCTGGCGTCGACGGCGAGCTCCCCCGGGATGCTCATCGCGGCCCGAGCCTTCATGGGGGTCGGCGGCGCGTTCATCTTCCCGACGACCTTGTCCATCCTGACCAATACCTTCCGCGATCCCGCCGAGCGCGCTCGCGCGATCGGCGTGTGGGCGGGAGTAGCCGGCATCGGGATCGCCATCGGTCCCGTGGTCGGGGGACTGCTCGTGGAGCGCTTCGGCTGGGGCTCGGTGTTCCTCATCAACGTGCCCGTCTGCGCGGTCACCTTCGTCCTGGCGCGGTGGCTTGTTCCCAACACGAGCGCGCGCGAGGAGAGCCCGCTCGATCCGATTGGCGCGCTCCTGTCGATCGCCGGGCTCGTCGCGCTGTTGTTCGCCATCATCGAGGTCCCGAATCACGGCTGGGTCGCGCCGGACGTGGTCGGAGGCTTCGCGATCGGTGCCGTGTTCCTGGGTCTGTTCGCGGCATGGGAGGCGCACACACCGCGGCCGATGCTCGATGTGCGCTTCTTCCGCAACCCGCGATTCTCTGCCGCGTCGGCCACGATCACGCTCGCCTACTTCGCGCTGTTCGCCTCCACGTTCCTGCTCACGCAGTACTTCCAGTTCGTTCTCGGCTACAGCGCCCTCAAGTCGGGCCTCATGCTCACGCCGGTGGCGCTCGGGCTCATGCTCGGCTCGCCGGTCGCGCCCCGATTCGTCCACCGCCTCGGGACGAAGCGCGTCGTGGTGTTCGGCCTCCTGGTCGTGGCCGCCGCCATGGCGTGTTACGCGTCGGACACGATCATGTCGTCGTTCGCACTCGGGTTCGGGGTGCGGCTCGTGTACGGGGTGGGCATGGGCCTGACGGTCGCGCCCGTCACGGAATCGATCATGGGCTCACTCCCGACCACCCGGGCCGGTGTCGGGTCCGCCGTGAACGACACCACGCGCCAGACGGGTGGCGCGCTCGGGGTGGCGGTGCTCGGCAGCATCTTTGCGTCGCAGTATCACGCCACCTTCGACTCGGCCCGCGGGCTGCCGCACGGCGTCGTGCACGCCGCCCGCGATTCGATCGGCACGTCGCTGCAGGTGGCGAACCACCTGCCCGCCGGCGTCGCGACGCAGCTGCGGCACGTCGCGAACGGCGCGTTTCTCTCGTCGATGCGGATCACGTACCTGTGCGCGGTCGCGGTCGTGCTCGGCGCAGCGTTCGTCGCCGCACGCTTCCTCCCGGCGCGGGCGGGCGCGCCGCCCGCCGAGCACGAATTCGCCGAGGCGCTTGCCGTCGGCGCCGAGAATGCGGCCAACTGAAGGCGCTCGCGAAATACCTCTGCCACAGAGCTATACTGCGCTCGTGCCCGGGACCGACGCCCCGCCCGCCGAGCCGCCGGCGGCGATCACCGACGACGCCGACCGGCTCGCCAAGGCCGTCAGCGACCTCCGGCGCATCACCCGCCGGACGATCCGCGGCGATTGGCCGTTCTCGCCGCTGTCGCCGTCGCAGGTCGAGCTGCTCCGGACCGTGCTCGACAACCCTGGGATCGGCGTGCGGGAGGCCGCCGAACACCTCCGCCTCGCGCCCAACACCGTCAGCACGCTCGTGGGCAGTCTCACCGACGCCGGCCTGCTCACGCGCAGCCGGGACGAGCGCGACGGTCGCGCCGCCCGTCTGGAGGTGACCGCGGCGGCGTCCCGCCGGCGGGCCGCCTGGCGCGACCGCCGCGCGCATGTCATCGGGGTCGCGCTGCGCGACCTCGAGCCCGTCGACCGCGAGACGATCACCCGCGCCATTCCCGCGCTCGAGCGCCTGACCTGGCAGCTGGGGCACGAGGAGTGAGCACGCCGCCCGCGCCCGCGCCTATGCCGACGCCGGCGCCCGCGGTCCAGTGCGCGGGCCTCCGGTACCGCTTCGGTGACCATGTCGCCGTCGACGGCGTGGACCTTGACGTGCGGACCGGCGAGATGTTCGGCCTGCTCGGCCCGAACGGCGCCGGCAAGACCACGACGATCCGCATCCTCACGACGTTGCTGCCCGTCGTCGAAGGCGAAGCGCGCGTCTTCGATCTCGACGTGTCGGCGTCGCCGATGCAGGCGCGCCGGCTCGTCGGCTACGTGCCCCAACAGCTCTCGGCCGACGGTCAGCTCACCGGGCGCGAGAACGTCTCGATGTTCGCCCGCCTGTTCGACGTGCCGCGCCGCGAGCGCGCCGATCGGGTCGACGAGGTACTGGGTGCGATGAACCTGGAGGAGGCGGCGGACCGGGTCGCGGCGACCTACTCCGGCGGCATGGTGCGACGCCTCGAGCTCGCACAGGCGCTCGTGAACCGCCCGCGGGTGCTCATCCTCGACGAGCCGACGATCGGGCTCGACCCGGTCGGCCGCGACACCGTCTGGGACCGCCTCCGGTCGCTGCAAGCCGAGGGGATCACGGTCCTCCTCACGACGCACAACATGGAAGAAGCCGAGGAGCTGTGCAACCGCGTCGCGCTCATGCACCGCGGCCGCATCCGGGCCGTGGGCACGCCGGCCGAGCTGGAAGCGCGCCTCGGTCCCGAGGCGACGCTCGAGCACGTGTTCCGTTTCTACGCCGGTGACTCACTCGAGGAAGGAGGGGAGCTCCGTGACGTTCGTAGCACCCGG
>JBKPDN010000218.1:0-2251 GCA_046727875.1 Actinomycetota bacterium
CGCCTTTCACTACTTCACGAGCGTAGAGGACCGTCAGCGGGTGACGAGCCCGCCATCGGCGATCACGACCTGCCCGGTGACGAAGCTGGCGGCGTCGGACGCGAGAAACAGGGCGGGGCCGATCATCTCGTCGGCGTGGGCAGCGCGGCGCTGGAAGCTCGAGCTGGCCATCTGCTCCTGGGCCTCGGGCGTGTTCTTGCGCATCATCTCGGTGTCGACGGAGCCCGGCGCCAGGGCGTTGACGCGGATGCCGAGCGGAGCGAACTCGGCGGCCATCGAACGCGTGAACGAGAGCAGAGCGGCCTTCGTGGCCGCGTACGTCGCCAGGAACGGCGCGGGCAGGAACGCGCCGGCCGAGATCACGTTGACGACCGCGGCGGACGGGCTGCTGCGCAGGTGGGGGAGCGCCTCCTGGACGAGGAAGACGGGGCCGCGCAGGTTCACGTCCATCGACTTCGCGTACGCCTCGGGCGTGAAGTGGCCGAGGTCCTCGCGCAGCGGCGTGGCGGCGTTGTTCACGACGATGTCGAGGCGCCCGAACTCGTCGACGGTGCGCTCGACGAGCGCGTGGATCGCCTCGAGCTCGCCGACGTGGGTCGGGACGCCGATTGCGCTCCCGCCGGCGGCCCGCAGCGCCTGCTCGGCCTCCTCGCAGGCGTCCGCCTTGCGGCTGGCGACCGCCACTCGGGCGCCGGCGGCGACGAACCCCTCGGCGATCGATCGCCCGATTCCTCGGGTGCCGCCGGTGACGATGGCCACCCGGCCGGTGAGGTCGAACAGTGTTTGCAGCTGCTCCCGGTCCATCGCAGCAGTGTGACTCAGCCCGGCGCGAACGGGCCCTTGCCCATCTGCTCCCGCACCGTGGTCACCGGCGGGTTGGTGAGGCTGCGGCGCTGCCAGTTGGCGCCGTCGACGACGAGCGTGTGCCCGGAGACGAACCGGGCGTAGGGCGACGCGAGGAACGTCGCTGCCCACCCGAGCTCCTGGCGGCGGCCCACGCGCATCGCCGGCTGGCTCACGTCCTTGTCGCTCGTCCGGTCGAGGTTGCCCCGGATGTCCGCGGTCATGTCCTCGTGCGGGAACAGGCCCGGCACGAGCGCGTTCACCTGGATCCCGTACGGGCCCCACTCGACCGCGAGCGACTCGGTGAGGTTCTTGATCCCCGCCTTGGCCGCCGCCGAGTGCGCGAAGCCGGGCCCGCCCGTCCAGGCGTAGGACGCGCCGACGTTGATGATGGAGCCGGGCGTCCCGGCGGCGAGGTGCCGGCGGGCGAACTCACGGGCGCAGAAGAAGTTGCCGTTGAGCGTGATGTCGACGACCGTGCGCCACGCGTTGGGGGACATGTCCTCGGCCGGCACCGGGAAGTTGGCGGCCGCGTTGTTGACCAGCACGCCCGGCAACCCGAAGGCCTGCTCGGCGGCGTCGAAGGCGGCCGCGATCTCGTCGGGCTGACGAATGTCGCACGGGACCACCTCGACCGGCGCGCCGAGCTCCTCCATCGCCTTCCGCCCCGTGGCGAGGTGCTCGTCCTTGCGGCTCGCGATCACGATCGACGCGCCCAGCCGCGCGAACTCCGCCGCGATGGCCTTGCCCAGCCCGGTGCCCCCGCCGGTGACGAGCACGCCCACCCCGTCGAACGTCCCCGCGGGCAGGGCGGTCTCGCCGACCGGGGGCGGCTCCGGCAGCCCGATCACGTCGCTCACAGGTTCCCCCTCCCGATGCGTTCGCTGGGGGACATATGGGGTCCGAGCGCACGCATCGTGGTTCAGCTGCCCGAGTAGCGCGGCTCGCGCTCCTCGGCCCGAGCCGCGCGCAGCTCGGCGATGTCGTCGCTCTTGTTGATGAACGTCTGGTAGATCATCTCGTCGGCCATCGACGACCGGATCTGGGGGAGCGCGAGGTGCCGGATCACCTCGCGGGCCATCTTCACGCTGACGGCCGGGAGGCCGGCGATGTGCTCGGCCATCTCGCGCACGATGGTGTCGAGATCCTCCTCGGGCACGACCCGGCTGACGACCCCGTGGGCGAGCGCCTCGTCGGCGCCGAGCACGCGGCTCGTGAGCACGAGGTCGCTGGCGAGCCCGTGGCCGGCCATCTCGAACAGCGCGCCCACGCCGCCGGTGTCGGGGATGACGCCGTAGGTCAGCTCGGGCAGGCGGAAGCGGGCGCCCTCGGCGGCGATCCGCATGTCGCAGAGCAACGCCCGCTGGAACGACGCGCCCATCACCCATCCCTTGCACGCCACGAGGAC
>JBKPDN010000219.1:0-3898 GCA_046727875.1 Actinomycetota bacterium
ACCGTTCTGCTCGGCGCCATTGTCATGGGCGGCTTCTTCCTGCTGTTCCAGTACACGAAGGTCGGCGTCGGCATGCGGGCGACCTCCGTTGACCAGGAGGCCGCCCTCGCCCAGGGCATCAACGTGCGTCGCATCTTCGCCTTCTCATGGGCCATCGCCGGCGTCGTCGCCGTCGTCGCCGGGATGATGCTGGCCGGCGGCGCCGGACCCGCTCCCAGCCTGAGCGTGGGCATCGCCGTGATCGCGCTGCGAGCATTCCCCGCCATCATCCTGGGCGGGCTCGACTCGCCCGGCGGTGCCGTCGTGGGTGGTCTCGCCATCGGCGTGGCCGAGGTCATGGCGAAGGGGTACATCCCCGACCTCATCCCGTCCCTCGGGCCCGAGTTCGGCGACATCGTCCCGTACCTGATCATGATCGCCATCCTGCTCGTGCGTCCCTTCGGGCTGTTCGGGACGCGCGAGGTGCGGAGAGTCTGATGGCCCGGGCGAACCGCACCATGATCCGCAACTACGCGGACGACCTGCGGCTGTTCCCGACCACCGCCAAGCGCGTCAGCCTGGTCGCGCTCATCGCGCTCTACCTGCTCGTCCCGTGGCTGATCAACGACGAGTGGGGCAGCGTGCTCGCGCTCGCCGGCGTCGTGGCGATCGGTGCGATCGGCCTCAATCTGCTGACGGGGTACACGGGCCAGCCGTCGCTCGGAATGGCCGCGTTCATCGGCTTGGGCGCGTTCGTCGCCGGCTACTACGGCGGCGGGAGGATCGAAGACGGCATCGGCTACGACCTCAACATCTTCGTGTACCTCTTCATCGCGCTCATCGCGGGCGGGGCGGTCGGGTTCCTCATCGGTCTGCCCGCGCTCCGGCTGCGTGGGAACTACCTCGTGATCGTCACGCTCGGGCTCGTGTTCGTCGCGCTCTATGTCTGGAAGAAGTGGACCACCTTCACCGGCGGCAACGAGGGCAGCCCGATGCCGATCAAGGCCGACTTCTCCCTCGGTTTCTGGTCGATCGACTTCCTGAAACCGACCGTGCTCGGCAAGGAGCTGGGCCCCAAACAGGGGCTCATGTACCTCGCGTGGGGTTTCGTGATCGTCACCGCGCTGCTGGTGAAGAACATCGTGCGCACCCGCCCGGGCCGAGCCCTGCAAGCGGTGCGCGACCGCGACGTCGCTGCCGAGGTCGTCGGGGTTAGCTTGTTCCGCTACAAGGTTGGCGCCTTCGTGATCTCCAGCGCGATCGCCGCGCTTGCCGGAGTCTTGTACGGCCTGTACCTGGGGTATCTCACCCCGGACGAGACCTCTCTGGGATTGGTGCTTTCGATCCAGTTCCTCGCCGTCATCGTGGTGGGCGGCATCGGCACGATCTACGGCTCGATCCTCGGCGCCATTGTCATCGGTGCCCTCCCCAAGATCATCGAGCAGTTCGTGCCCGACAACTGGAAGCTGCCCATCCTCGGTTGGCCGATCGTCACGAACGACTCCGGCGCGACGGGGTTCACGAAAGGCGCGCTGAGCACCATCATCTATGCCTTATTGATCATCGTGTTCCTGGTCTTCGAGCCGAGAGGCCTGGCCGGGATCTGGAGAAGGATTCAGGCATACTTCAAGACGTGGCCGTTCTCGTACTGACGGCCCAAAGGGGGTAACGAGCATGCGGGGGAAGAAGCTCGGGCGGCTCCTCGGGGTGCTGCTCGCGGTGGCCCTGGCCGTCGGTGTGACGGGCCAGGCCGCGTTCGCGGGCGCCGCACCCACGAAGACACCGCCGGACGTTCCGGGGTTCAACGGCTCGACCATCAAGCTCGGGGTCATCACGCCCGAGAGTGGGATTGCCAGCGTCGTCGGCAAGCCACTCACCGAGGGCAACCGGGTGTATTGGGACGCCAAGAACGCCAAGGGCGGAGTGGGGGGCAAGTACAAGGTCGACCTCGACATCGAAGACAGCCAGTACATGGTCGAGAACGCCTTGCAGGCCTACGACAAGATCAAGGGCGACGTCGTCGCGTTCAACCAGATCCTCGGCACCCAGATCGTGAAGACGGTCCTGCCCCGGCTGAAGCAGGAGCAGCAGACCGGCGCGCCCGCATCGCTCGAGGGCCTGTGGGTGAAGGAGAAGAACCTCCTGCCGATCGGAGCGCCGTACCAGGTTGAGGTGGCGAACGGCCTCGACTACTACCTGAAGAACGGTGGCAAGGGGAAGAAGATCTGCGCCATGGCCCAGGACGACGAGTACGGCGCCGCCGGGCTCGACGGGCTGACGCAGGCCTCCAAGACCCTAAAGGTCAAGGTGGCCAAGACGGTCCGCTTCGCGACCTTCTCGGACCTGAGCGCCCAGGTGGGTGAGCTCGCCGACGCCAAGTGCGACGCGGTGGTGCTGGTGTCCCTACCCAACGACACCGCCTCCGCCGTCACCAAGATGATCGGTCGGAACTACACGCCCCAGATCATCGGCACGGGCCCGACCTGGCTCTCCGGCTACGAGAACGATCCGAACAACGCCGACTTCTACCGTGATCACTTCCTGCTCGTGACAGAGGGGCCGGCGTGGGGCGACGAGAGCGTCCCGGGCATGAAGCAGATGATCCAGGACCAGCAGCAGTTCGCCCCGGATCAGAAGCCCGACCAGTACTTCGCCTTCGGGTACGCCCAATCATGGGCTGTCGATCAGGTGCTCGAGCAGGCTGTCAAGAACGGCGACCTGAGCAAGGCCGGGATCCAGAAAGCCGCGACGCAGGTCGGCACGCTCAAGTTCGGCGGGCTGATCGGCGACGACAAGTACGGCAGTTCGACGAGCAGCCGGAGCCCAGCACGAGCTTCGACGATCAACAAGATCGTGGCCGGGCAGCCGATCGGCTTGTCGATCGTCGCCGCCAACCTGACGTCGGACGCGGCGAAGAAGATCCAGTTCAAGGGCTGACGCTTCTACGGGCGAAGTAGGGAAGAAGAAGCAGGCGAACGGGCCCGCCCTCCACCAGGGCGGGCCCGTTGCTATCTCTCTGTCGTCGTCGCAAGCTCCGGCTTTGCGGGACGGTCGGCAGAGCCGCCGCCGCCGCGCCACCATGACGTCGTGACGGTGGATCTCCAGCCTCGTGACCGCGTGCTCGAAGCGGCATACGCGTGTGTGGCGCGCTTCGGCATGGGCAAGACGACGATCGAAGACTTCGTGAAGGAGTCCGGTATCTCGCGCGCGTCCATCTACCGCCTCTTCCCCGGGGGCAAGGACCAGCTACTACGCGAGACCGTGGGCTTCGAGATGAACCGGTTCTTCGGGCGGCTGGCCGAGGCGGTCTACGACGCGCCCGACTTCGCCAGCCTGATCGAGGAAGGCCTGGTGTTCGCGCACCGGTCGATCCAGGAGCACGAGGTGCTCCGCAAGGTGCTCGAGACCGAGCCCGAACGGCTGCTGCCGTTGATCACGGTCGAGCAGCACCGTGTCCTCGGCTTCATCACCGCGTTCCTGCTGCCGTACCTCGAGCGCGAGCAGCAGGCGGGCCGGGTCCGTCCCGGCGTGGACCTGGAGGCGGCCGCCCAGTACGTCGCCCGGATGATCCTCTCTCTCATCGGCTCGCCGGGCCGCTGGGACATGGACGACCCCGACCAGGTCCGGACCCTGGTCCGGGAGGAGATCCTCGGCGGGATCCTCGCCTGACCCGTTGCGGCGCCTGCCGTGTGACGTGCGACACATTGACGGTGAGACGTTTTCAGGCTTACTGTCTCAGGACAGGCTCAATGCGATGGCTTCCCTGACCACGACCGCCGAGGCCCCGACCCTCCCGACCGGGAGCATCGAGGAGCGCGCGGTCCGGGCCACGCTCGTGTGCGTTGCCCGCCACGGCCTCGCCAAGACGACTTTCGACGACGTCGCGCGCGAAGCCGGCTGCGCCCGGGCGACCCTGTAC
>JBKPDN010000220.1:0-2821 GCA_046727875.1 Actinomycetota bacterium
TTCAGCAGCAGGTACGGATGCTGCGACGGGACGGTGTACGCGCAGAAGGCTCCGGGGCGCTTGCCCGGCCGCACGGGCGCGTCGATCCACGCGTCGTCGAAGAACTTCTGTCCGACGCCTGCGAGCTCGGACGAGAACGACGAGTATGCGTCGAGGACCAGCTCGCGCGACTCATGCCAGCCGAACTCGGTCTCCTCGCTCGCCACCGACGCCACCCGGTCGTAGTCGGCGACCCGGCCGATGCCGAGCAGGCGTGCCTTGAGCGAATACCAGCGTTGCGGGATGTCGTAGCGGGCCGCCACCGCGGTGACCAGGGCGCGCACCGACTCGTCGCTGGCCTCGTTGTCGAGGTTCCTGCTGGCGAGCCAGTCCGGATAGTGGCGGAGGCGGTCGTCGATGGCTTTGTCGGCGAGCAGGGTGTTGAACACGAACGCCCGCGTGCGCAGGCCCGGCGCCAGCGCGACAGTCACCGCGTCGGCGGCGGCGCGGCGCTGGGCGCGGTCGGGCGAGCTCAGTCGGGACAGCGCCTCCTCGAGGCTCAGGCTCGCTCCGTCGAGGTCGACGGTGATCGTCGAGCTCAGCTCACTGAACAGCCGGCTCCACGCGCTGCGTCCCGTCACCCCCTTCTCGGTCATCACGAGCTCCTCGGGCTCGGTGAGCAGGTGGGGGCGGTACCGCCGCAGCGACGTCAGGTGGTGCCGGCAGAAGGCCAGGCGGTCGTCGGCGAGGAGCTCCGTCACCCGCTCGTCCGAAAGCGCCGCCCATTCGAGGTCGAAGAAGAGGATCTTCGTGTTGACGGCGGTTGCCCGTTCCTCGACGTGCTGGAGCGACTCGCCACGGGTGGGATCGGTAGTGTCGACCGCAAATCGGAGGCTCGCGTACGACGCGGCTCGTCCGACGAGCTCGGCGATGTCGCCCAGCTGGTGCATGAGCGCCGCGAACGCGCCGGCATCGAGCCCCGCGACGGCGCCGCGCTGCTCGGTCACCGAGGCGGCGATGCCGTCGGCGTGGTCGAGAAGCGCGTCGACACCGCGTTCACCTTTGCCGTCGACGAGCGGCTCGAGGTCCCACGCGACATCGGCGGCGGTCAAGTCGGATTCGGTCGTCGTCATCTCTCTCCCGCGGCCACGGTGGTCGAGCCTAGGAGGTGTTCCTGGGCTGCAGGGCCTCCGGCAGCGGAGCGGCGTGCGCAACCGTCAGGGACTGCGTGGCCCGCGTCAGCGCCGTGTAGAGGAGCCGCAGTCCGGGGGCATCGGCGGTGACGAGGCGAGCCGGTTCGACCACGACCACGTGATCGAACTCGAGGCCTTTGGCGTCCGCGGCGTCGAGCACCGCGACCGGTGCGTCGATCGCCTCGGCCGACCCGGAGGCGGCGCCGAGATCCGACAGCTCCGCCACCAGTTCGTCGTGCAGGTCGCGCGGCGCGATCAGCGCGGTCATCCCGCCGTCGACGTGGTCGGCGCGGGCCGCGTCGGCCGCCGCGGCCACGAGGTCGTCGGCATCGACGGCCAGGAACCGCGGCGCATGCCCCGTCTGACGAACCGACCGCGCGTGCTCGACCCCCGGCGCGGCGGCGGCGACGACCCGGTCCGCCACGGCCATGATCTCGGCCGGCGTCCGGTAGTTCACGGACAGCGTCACCACACGCGCAGGCTCGTCACCGGGGAGCTCGTCCGCCACCGACTTCCAGTCGCCCAACGCGCCCGGTCGACTCGACTGCCCGAAGTCGCCCACGAGCGTCATCGATCCCGACGGGCACCGCCTCCCCACCATGCGCCACTGCATCGCGCTGAGATCCTGGGCCTCGTCCACCAGCACGTGACCGAACGTGCGCGCCTCACCCGCATGGTCCTCTCGCTGCGTGGCCCCGCCCCCGTAGCGCTCGACGACCTCCGCCGCCGTCGTGTACGCCCCGAGCCCCAGCTCCTCGACCATGCGAGCTGCGTCTTGGAGCGCGCTGTCCGGAGCGCCGCGACGGCGGCGACGGCGGCGCACTCGCGCTGCCTCCGGCGGGCCGAGCAGCGCGTCCGCCTCGTCGACGAGCGCGACGTCAGCCTCCGTCCACCCGACGTCGCGCACGCTCGACGAGCGGGGTCGCGGGAGCAGCTGGTACTCCTCGGGTCTGAGGACGCCCTCCGCCGCCGACCGGACGAGCGCGGGAAAGCTGAACAGGTCGTGCACGAGCTCGGCGCCGGTCAGCACCGGCCACATGCGCTCGAGCGCGGCGCGCACGTCGGGCAAGCGTCGGATGCGTGCGGTGAGCTCGGCCTCCCAGTCCTCGGGCGGGCGCTCGCCCCGGGCCAGCGCCGCCGCGACGGGCAGGTCGAGGACCTCGTCGTCGGTCGTGGGCAACGGCAGCTCAGCCGCGTCGGGGTCGATCCGGCTCGCGTCGCGCTCGTACGCGTCGACGAGCGAGCGGCGGTACTGCTCCTGCAGGTGATCGAGCACGAACTTCGTGACCGCCGGGCGTCGCGCGTTGTGCGTTCCGCGCCGCCGGCGCACCCGTTCGACGATCCGCGCCGAGTCCGCCCTCCTGAGACGCAGCGCGTGACCGTCGAGCACGACGACCAGATCGTCACGCAGCGGGCGCTCGCGGTCACGCAACGCGCGCGCGATCACCTGCGCCATGCGCGCGTCGCCCTTCAAGGTGGCGAGCTCCCGCGGTTCCGGTGTCCGCGCTGGCAGCTGGGGCTTCAAGCCCGAGACCGTGCTGAGGTGGACGTCGTCCTCGCCCAGGGAGGGCAGCACCTCGTCGATGTAGCGGAGGAAGATCGGGCTCGGCCCCACCAGCAACACGCCGCGCGACGAGAGCCGCTGGCGG
>JBKPDN010000221.1:0-5562 GCA_046727875.1 Actinomycetota bacterium
GTGCTGGACCGAGCGCGGCCTCGCCGGCACGATCGCCGGCGGCCTCGAGCGCCTACGCCTCGTCCAGGTGAGCGACTTCGCGGTGGGGACGCTGTCGACGCCCAACCGCCTCGTCCCGGGGGACGGCGACATCCCGCTCGAACGGATCCTCGGGGACGTGCTCGCAGCCGGGTACGAAGGATGCTTCGACCTCGAGCTCATCGGTCCGCGGATCGACGAGGAGGGCTACCGCGCCGCGTCCCTGCGCAGCATCGAACGGCTCAGCACGATGCTCGACTCGCTCGGCGCGTAACCATCCGATCGCGCTGTTCGTGCTCTGGGTGCTCGCGGTCAGCATCGTCATGATGCGGGCTCGGGCGCCGTCACCCCGAGCTGATCATCACGCCACCCATTGCATGGGCCCGAGGTGGTAGTGGCACCGGGCGAGGAGTCGCTCGTCGGCGCCGGGCCACGTCGTGACGCGCAGCTCGGCGTGCGTGAGGTCGGCTGACGGCTCCAGGCGCAGCCACGCCAGCGGCGCGTCGCCCGTCGCTTGACCGCCGGCGGTCGCCAGCACCGCCTCGGCCGTTGCGCGCTCGTCGTCGGTCAGGTACTGCCACACGATCGAGTGGAAGACCACGGTGGCGCGATCGGGCGCGGGCGCGTCGAGCTGGCGCGCGAGCCAGGCCGGGATGTCGGCGCGGTCGATCGCGACGGGGAAGTCGCGGGCCACGTCGAGCGCGGCGCGCAGCATCGTGAAGCGCTCGGTCTGGCCTGGCCACACGTACGACAGCAAGGTGAGCCGTCCGTCTTCAGTGCTGGTGTCGATCGGGTCGCGGTCGCACCCGCGCCGCTCGGCGATCGTGATAGGAGCCTCGAACGGCGGCCGCCCGTTCTCCCAGAGGCCGGCGAACCGCACCGGCGACTCCGAGTCGCCATAGCTCGCGCCGTCCGACTCGTACCAGTAGCGGTCGAAGCGGAGATTGAGGCCACCGCTCGTGCCGACCTCGAGCAGGCGCAGCGGCAGCCGCGTGTCGCGCGCCACGCCAAGGAAGCCGCCCACGAGCGCGGCGGACCGGCCCACCGCATTGGTCTGGGGCGGTCGGCTGAGCGCGTCGCGGATGACATCGGCGTGGGCGTCGAGCGCCGCGAGCATCTCGGGCCACGCCGCTGCCGCGTCACCGTCGCCTCCGACTGACGGGAAGTGCGCCGCGAGCTCGGGCGCGCGCCCACCGAGCACGAGACGATGCATGCCGCCGAGGAACCGCAGCGGGACGGCATCCTCGTAGGTGGACTCGAGCTGCCCGTCCAGGAACCGCCCGGCGGGACCGGCGGCGGCGACATCGTCGGCCATCCGGTCGAGAACGTCGCGGTAGAACGGCGAGCCCATGCCACCGCACGCCAGCTGATAGATGCGGATGATGCCGACGAGCGGCGGCTCGCTCACGCTCGCACCGTACCGGGTAGCGTCCGCGATTCATGACGCGGAGCGTGCTCATCACTGGTGGCGCCAGCGGGATCGGGCGCGCCACCGCGCTGCTCCTCGCCCGCGAGGGCGCGGCCGTCACCGTGGTCGACCGCGCCGGCGACGCAGCCGAGGACGCCGCACGCGAGATCACATCTGCAGGCGGCAGTGCGATCGCGGCGCCCGCAGACGTCGGGAACGAAGGTGAGATCGCGGCGGCGGTCAAGAGCGCGGTCGATGCCTTCGGCGGGCTCGACGGCGTCGTGACCAGCGCCGGCGTCTTCCACGGCGGAGATCTCAAGCCACTGGGCGAGGTCGAGCTCGACGACTTCCTGTTCGTGTTACAGGTGAACCTCGCCGGCACGTTCCTCGCGATCAAACACGCCGTGCCGCACATCGTGGAACGGCGGGGCGCGGTCGTGACCATCGCTTCGACCGCCGCCCTCAAGGGTCACGGCTACGGCTCCGGCTACACGGCGAGCAAGGGCGGCGTCGCCGCTCTCACGCGGTTGGCCGCGGTGCAATACGGACCGCAGGGCGTGCGCGTCAACTGCATCTGCCCGGGCGGCGTCGACACGCCGATGAGCGCGGGCGCGTTCAACACGCCCGAGGCGCAGGAGCGGGTCCGCCGGGTGGTTCCGTTGCGGCGTGTGGCCAAGCCGGAGGAGATCGCGTCGGTCGCCGCGTTCCTGCTGTCGGACGGCGCCGTGCACCTCACCGGACAGACGATCGCGGTCGACGGGGGCACGACGATCGCGTGACCCGGGTCCCGGCTAGGGACTGAGCCCGAGCGTCTCCTCGAGCCAGTCGAAGACGCGCTCGTCGCGGAGAGCTTGCGCGGCGGGCTCGCAGTGCCAGTCGGCGCCTTCGGCTTCCGTGAAGGGCACGAGCTGCTTCGGGCACGTCAACGCGTCGTAGAGCCTCTTCGACTGGCCGGGCCAGAACTGCTCGTGGTCTGGGTCCGTGATCAGCGTCGGGCACGCGATCTGCTTGATCGTGGGGTCGTCGAGGTGCATCCGCCGCGCCGCGACGAGGGCGTCGTAGGGCGACGACGTCCCGTACGGCGCCATGCGCCACGCAAGTACGGCCTTCTGCGCACCTTCCAGGTCGCCGAGGACGGCGTCGAAGTCGGCCTTGTTGCCGTCGTCGAGCAACTGGACGACCTCCTTCGGCATGTGCTGTGTCCACGACGACGCGACGTCGATCACGCCGGGATCGGCGACGAGCGCGGCGAGGCGAGGCTCGAACGCAGCCGCACGCGGTGCCCAATAGCCCGCTTGACTCACCCCTTGGAGTGCGATCTTGCCGGGATCGACGTCGGTGCGCTTCACGAGCTCGTCGACGACGGGAGTAACGACCTTCTCCCAGTCATGGCGGAAGTACAACTTCTCGCGGTGCAACGCCGCGCCCTGTCCCGGGCCGTCGAACGTGATCGCGTTCCACCCGCGATCGACCGCGGCGTGGCCGCCGAGGCTCCACTGCGAGATGACCGGCCCGTCGGAGCCGTTGTTGAGGATGATCGTCGGGCGCCGCTCGCCGCTCGTGTCGGGCCGGAAGAAGTACCCCGCCAGCTTCGTGTCCTCGTACGGGATCTCGACCCGATCGACGGGCGGGTCGAAGAGTGCGGCGGCACGGTCCCAGCAGTCGCGATGCTGCTCCCACAGCGCGGTGAACTTGTCGGTGTAGGAAGTTCCGGGCGACGCCGACGACGCGTGGTCGTAGTACGTGGAGGCGCGCAGCAGCTTCGCCCGCGCGCTGACGCGGTGCCCGCGCTTCTCGGTGGCGTCGGCGTCCTCTCGGACCCGGTCGGCAGTGGCGGTCCACTCGCGCACCCAGGCGTCCCGGTCGCCCTCCGGGACACGATCGATCGTGGCCAGCAGCTCTCCCGCGTCGGCGATGCCGTGGTAGGCGAAGCCCAACCCGAGCAGCACCGCGAAGTTCAGCCCTTCGTCGTCGTAGAACTGTCGCACCTGCCCTCCCGGTCTGCTACGTCGGCACTCGCGTGGTCCCGACGAGCTCGACGAGCACGCCGTCGGGATCTCGCAGCGTGGCCATCTCGACGTCGCCGCCGGGGCCGGGGACCCGGATCCGCCGCGCCGATCCGTCGAGGCCGACGGCTGCGAGCCGCGCCAGCGTGTCGTCGACATCGACGAAGAAGGACAGCAGGAAGAAGCCCGGCCGTGGCCGGACGGGCGCCGGCGCGTCACCGACGGCGTCGGCGCCGGCGAACGTGACGAGCTCGACGATCCCGGCGTCCGGCACGTCCGGATCGCCGAGGAAGACCGACCGGAGATGGTCGCTCGGCGCGTCGAACAACGTGCTCCAGTCGCCGTCGAACTCGTGGTCCATCAGCACCTGGAGGCCGAGCCCATCGCGGTAGAAGCGCAGACTGGCGTCGAGGTCCCGCGCGAACACAGCGCTGTGATGGACGTGCGCCACGTCAGGCGCCCTCGAGCAGGTCGGTGGGATCCAGCGGGCTGCGCAGCGTGATGCCGCCGTCGGCGACAAGCACGTGGCCGGTGACCCAGTCCAGCTGGAGCAACGCGACGATCGCGCTCGCGATGTCGTCGGCGGTTCCGACGCGTCCGAGCGCGGCTCGCTCCGAGACGAGCTCGCGGTAGCCCTGCAACTGATCCGTGACCGCGAACATCGGCGTGTCGGTGCAACCGGGCGCGATCGCGTTGACGCGGATGCCGTGATGGCCCATCTCGGCCGCCGCCACGCGCACGAGCTGGTGCACTGCAGCCTTGGACGTCGAGTAGTTGACGATGCCACGGTCGCTGACGATCCCCGAGACGGATCCGGTCGCGACGATGGCCCCCGGCTGCTCCGCCGCCACCATGGCCCGCGCCGCCTCCCGCAAGCACAGGAACACGCCCCGGATGTTCACGCGCTGGACGCGGTCCCACTCATCCGCGCTCATCTGCAGGATCGGGGACATGCCGCCGATCCCGGCCGCCAGCACGGCGACGCTCGGCGGTCCGAGCTCTTCCACCACACGTTGCACGGCTGCGACGACCTCGTCCTCGTCGCCGACGTCGCATTTCACGGCGACGTCGCCCTGGCCTTCCTGGGCCTCGAGGTCGAGCACGGCGACGCGTGCGCCGGCGTCGTGCAGCATCGCGCCCGTCGCCGCGCCGATGCCGCTGGCGCCGCCGGTCACGAGGGCAACCGCTCCGTTGAGCTCCATGCCGTCACGCTAACGTCCCGCCGTGTCGACTGACAGCGACGTCAGCATGTGGTTCGGTGTGTTCCTTCCGCAGCTGCGGATGTCGTTCGACACGATCCTCGAGCGGACGCTCGCGGCGGAAGCGGCCGGGTTCGACTCGGTGTGGCTCATGGACCACCTCGCGGCCCCGGCCGCGCCCGAGTGGGACACGCTCGAGGGCTGGACGCTCGCCGCCGCGCTCGCCGCCCGCACGACGCGTGTACGCCTCGGTCATCTCGTGACGTGTGACCCATTTCGCCATCCCGCCGTGCTGGCCAAGATGGCGGCGACCCTCGACGTGCTCAGCGGCGGGCGCCTCGAGCTCGGGCTCGGCTGGGGCTCGGTCGACGACGAGCTCCGCACGTTCGGGATCGACGCCGGGCCGGCGTCCGAGCGCGCGGCCCGGCTACGTGAGACGCTCGAGATCCTTCCGCGCATGTTCGCCGGCGAGTCGTTCGACTACGGAGGCGCGTTCTACCGCCTCGAAGGCGCCGTCGGGCGCCCCGTCCCGGTGCAGGCGCGCATCCCCGTCCACGTCGGCGGCGCGGGCCCAAAGCTCACGATGCCACTCGTGCGCGAGTTCGCCGACTGGTGGAACTGCCCGTCGTACGCCGCCGACCGGCTCGCCGAGCTCCGCCCACAAGCCGGCAACGCCCGCGTATCGGTACAACATCCGGTCGGGCTGGCCGCCGGCGACGCCGACCGGGACGAGGTCGCGGGCGTCGTGCAACGCCGGTTCGGCGGCTGGGGCGGTGTCGTGACCGGCGCACCGTCCGAGGTGTCCGACGCACTCGTCGCCGACGTCGAGCTCGGCGCCCGCGGGTTCGTGCTCCAGTTCCACGACTTCGGCAGCACCGCGACGTTCGAGCGCTTCATGACGGAGGTCGCGCCCGCGGTGCGCGCCGCAGCG
>JBKPDN010000222.1:0-3867 GCA_046727875.1 Actinomycetota bacterium
GTGCTCTCCGACTTCCAGGTCACCGTGCCCGAGCTGGGGACCATCAGGGCCGATCGCCCGCCGGCGGTGGTGCTGACCTCGCACCGGACGCGCGAGCTCCACGACGCCCTGAAGCGGCGCTGCATCTACCACTGGATCGACTACCCCTCGCTCGACCGTGAGGTCGAGATCCTCGGGGCGCGGGCGCCCGGAGTTCCCGCCGACCTCGCCCGCCGGGTCGCGGCGGCGATCGAGCAGATGCGGACGCTCGACCTCGTGAAGCAGCCCGGCGTCGCCGAGACCATCGAGTGGGCGAAGGCGCTCGCGTTCCTGGGCGCGTCGCGCCTCGAGCGCAACACCGTCGACGTGACCCTCGGGACGGTCGTCAAGGACCACGACGACCTGGTACGGATCCGCGCCGACCTCGATCGGATCCTCGCCGGTGGCTGAGAGCGGCGGTGCGGTCGCCTCGGTCGTGCCGGCGCTCGCCGGGTTCGGACAGGAGCTGCGGGGGGCCGGGCTGCAGGTCGGGACCGGTCAGGTGCTCTCGTTCTGCCGGGGACTCGCCCACCTCGACCCCACCGACCTGCGCGACGTCTACTGGGCGGGACGGGCGTGCCTCGTCTCGCGGCACGCCGACCTTGCGGCCTACGACGCCTCGTTCGCGCGGTATTTCCTCGGCGACCGCGGCCCGCAGCTGGTCCTGGGCGGCGGCGAGCCGCCCGCCGATACGAGCCGCGGCAGTCTCGACGTTCCTCTCGCCGGGCGCGAGCGCCGCCCGGCCGCGGACGACGTCGGACACGTCGCGTCCGATGTCGAGCTGCTGAGGGACAAGGACTTCGCCGAGTGCGATCCGGACGAGCTCGACGCCATCGGCCGGCTCATGGACGGCCTTGTCATCGCAACGCCGATGCGGCGCACGCGGCGTACCGCGCGCGCCAGACGCGGAATCCGCCCCGATCTGCGGCGAGCCCTGCGCGCGCAGATCCGTCGCGGCGGCACCGTGTTGCCGATCCCGCGGCGCCGCCCCCGCGTCCGGCCCCGCCGGCTCGTGCTCCTCCTCGACGTCTCGGGCTCGATGTCCTCCTACTCGCGTGCCCTGCTGCAGTTCGCGTATGCGGTTGCCCAAGGGCCGGCGAGGGTGGAGGTCTTCTGTTTCGGCACGCGCCTGACACGGGTCTCCGGCGCGCTCGCCCGCCGGGATCCCGACCAGGCGCTGCGCCAGGCCGCCGAGACGGTCGTCGACTGGGAGGGCGGCACCCGGATCGGTGAGTCCGTGCGCGAGTACCTGCGCACCTGGGCGTGGCGCGGGGGGTGTCGGGGCGCGGTCGTCGTGCTGTGCTCGGACGGCCTCGAACGCGGCGATCCCGACGTGCTCGCCGCCGCGATGGCTCGCCTGCAACGGCTCGCGTACCGGGTCGTCTGGGTCAACCCCCTCAAGACGGGTCCCGCGTACGAACCGGCGACCCGCGGCATGCGTGCCGCGCTACCGCATGTCGACCTGCTCGTCCCCGGTCACAACCTGGCGAGCCTCGTCGACCTCGCCGCCGTGATCGAGGAGCTCGGCTGATGGAGACGAAAGCCGTCATTCTCGATGCCGTCGATCGGGTCGCCGGTGGTCGCGACGAGGCCCTGGTCATCCACTCGGCGCGGGACTCGAACGCGTGGGTTCAGGTGAGCCGCGTCGAGGGGGAGAGCGCGCTGCTGTGCGAGGCCGTGGGCGACGAGTACCTGGGTCGTCGTCGGGAGCTGCGGTCCGCCGCCCTCGAGACGCTGCAGGCGCTGGGCTGGCAGGACGTCTCAGGCGCCGACTTCACGCTGTGGGTCGACGCCGACACGAACGAGCAGCGAGAGCAGCTCGCGACCTTGCTCGAGAGCACGCTCGTCGAGGTGCTCGACCACGACCCCGCCGGCCCGCCGGTCGTCGCGGCGCCGTGAGCGCGATCCAATGATGAAGGTCTGCTGCTGGTGGAGCGCCTAGCCGCCCGTCGCAGGGAACCAGCGGCTGCGCACGGGGAACAGGTACCGGTCGGTGAGGTGGTTGAGGAAGCGGCGAGCTTGGTCGAAGCGCGTCGCGAGGTCGTCGAGCAGGCGGGACAGACCTGTGACCGGCGTCCGCTCGGCCGCCGCGTGATACCAACGCGGCCCGAGCCACTCCAGCAGGCCGGCGACGCCGCGTTCACCCGCCAGCTCTTCGATGTCGTGCAACGTCGGCGCGGGCACGTCCGTCGAGTGCAACGAGCGGAGCAACCGCTCGAGCTCGATCGGATGCACGGCGCGGGCGGCGGAGTGGTCGGGGAAGACGCCGGTGAGAAACAGGGCGAGATCGCCGAGGCGGCGGTAGATGCCGGGGCGGTCTGACTCGGGGACGGCGTCGAGCGTCGCGGCCAGCCGCGCCGCGTCGAGCTCGCTGAACCGCTGCCGCCGCCACCGGCCGCGGCGCTGGACCCACACCGGGCCGCTCATCACCCGCGTGTACGACGCGAGGTGCTCGACGAGGAAGTAGCGGCGAGCGGGGTCGACGCCGAACTCCCGCAACTGCCCCGCATCGAACACCGGGACCCGCATGCGCGGCGTGACGCGCTCTTCGACGAAGTTCGTGTGACCGAGCTCGTCGACGGCGCGGTGCACGGCGACCGCGAACACGAGGAACGGGGACGCGAGAACCAGCAGCTCGTCGCCGACCGGCGCGCCGAGCACGCGCTCGAACGCGGCGGGCGAGCCGAGCGCCTCCTCCACGACCTCCGGGTGTGACCGGAGGTATGCGGACGCGTCGCCCTCCGCGGCCGGCGCGTCGAACACCCCGCCGAGGATCGACAGGTCGGCCTCGGTGAGGTGGTCGAGGTACGCCGTCCCAGGATTCATCTGTTCAATATGCACTACCGGAGACAGCATCGGGGTCATGCCCATGACATCCCGGTGACGTCCCGTCGCCGGGCTAGCGTGCGCACGTCGAGACGGGGAAGGCATGGCCGTTCCGACGAAGACCCAACAGACAGTCACAGCCGACGCCGGCGTCTACCACGGCGCCCGCCACCACGAGCAGCTCGAGCCGGCGGCGACGTTCGTCTCGCCCCCGCACCCGTGGGGGGCGCTGATCACGGCGTGCCTCGCGCTGTTCCTGATCGCCGTGAACACGACCGCGATCAACACCGCGGTCAGCGCCATCGCTGACGACCTCACGATCTCGTCGAGCACGCTCGCGTGGGCGCTCAACGCCTACCTGCTCGCAGTGGCCGCCTTCGTGGTGCTGGGCGGACAGCTCGGCGACGTGCTCGGTCGCAAGCGCGTCTTCGTCATCGGGATGGTTCTCTACACGCTGGCCGCGATCGTCGTGGCGAGCTCGGGCTCGGCGGTCCAGCTGATCGGCGGGCGCGCCCTCCAGGGCACCGGCACCGCGATCCTGATGCCGGCCACGATGGCGATCCTGCACGACGCGTTCCCGAAGGAGAAGCAGGGCCTGGTGCTCGGCATCTGGGGCGCGGTCGGCGGGATCGCGTTCGCGCTCGGGCCCCTGATCGGCGGCTTCTTCACCGATGCCATCAGCTGGCGGTGGGTGTGGTGGAGCAACGTGCCCGTGGCGGTGATCGCGCTCCTTCTCGCGGGCCCGATGCTGCGCGGCCTGTCCGGCGGCAAGCGGGGCGTGCGCTTCGACGCGCCGGGCATCGTGCTGCTCGCGGTCGGGCTCTTCACCGCCATCATGGCGCTTCAGCAGGGCAGCCGTTGGGGCTGGACTTCGCCTTCCATCCTGGGGCTCCTCGGCGTCGCGGCCGTCACGCTCACCGCGTTCGTGCTCGTCGAGCTGCGCGTGAAGGTGCCGCTGGTCCACCTCCGTCTGCTGCGCAACAGGATCTTCACCGGCGCGAACTTCGGCACGTTCGTCAACGC